>QQUM01000793.1 GCA_008501545.1 Calditrichota bacterium | reverse complement strand
TCAAAACAAAATATTTGATCCTTTTTTTACAACAAAGGCTATTGGCGAAGGAACAGGATTGGGGCTTTCCGTCTGTCTCGGTATAATTGAGATACACAAAGGGGAGATAGAAGTACAGAGTACGTTAGGTAAAGGTACGACGTTCCAGGTATTCATTCCTTTGAACGGCGAGGAAAATGCAAATGAAACGTACATATCCTGACGGTACAAGTTTTGCCAACGCGAAAGTGGAGACAGAGCAAAATAGGAATGTGCAATGAAAATACTTCTTATCGAAGATGAAAAAATTATTCGTGTTACACTAACCGATGCAATTCGGAAACGCGGTCACTCAGTTACGGTTTGTGAAACAGGACTGGAGGGGCTGGAGCGCTTCAAAAATGATGAATTTGATGTCGTTATAACTGACTTAAAATTGCCGAAAATCAGTGGTTTGGAGGTTTTGCAAGTTGTACAAAATTCCGGAAAAAATGTGCAGGTTATTTTAATGACAGCATATGGAACCGTTAATTCTGCTGTTGAAGCATTAAAAATGGGTGCATACGACTATCTCACGAAACCTTTTTCTTATGATGAATTGTTGATCACGCTCAACAAAATCGAAGAACACCGGCAGGTTCTAAAAGAAAATAAACGACTGAAAAAAGAACTGAATGCGCAAGTTAACAAAGCTTTTATAGGCACTTCACCGGCTGTAAAAAAATTGCTCGATATCATTGAGTCCGTTGCCGACAGCGACCATACAGTTTTAATTCAGGGAGAATCCGGAACAGGAAAAGAGGTGATGGCATCGGCGCTACACCGCCAAAGCGCTCGCAAGAGTGGTCCATTTGTAAAAGTCAGTTGTGCTGCACTTTCCGAATCTTTGCTGGAAAGTGAATTATTCGGCCACGAAAAAGGCGCATTTACCGGCGCCATTAAAAATAGAAAAGGACGCTTTGAAGAAGCCAGTGGCGGTACGATTTTTCTAGATGATATCGATGACATGCCGCTTTCTATGCAGGTCAAACTCCTGCGTGTTTTACAGGAACGGGAAATTGAACGCGTCGGCAGCAGCCAGGTAATCCCAATCGATGTGCGCGTTATTTGTGCCACAAAGGTGGATCTTCTGGAAATGACAAAAACCGGATATTTCAGAGACGATCTTTACTACAGATTAAATGTCATTCCGCTCATCATTCCTCCATTGAAAGAGCGAAAAGAGGATATCCCGCTGCTTACGGAATATTTTATCCGCAAGCATGGTCAGCGCAAGAACATTTCCGCGATCACACCACAAGCAGTGCAGGCATTGAGTGAATATAACTGGCCCGGCAATGTGCGGGAATTGGAAAACATTGTCGAACGCATGATCGCAATGTCCAAAAGCAAGGTGATCGGAAAAAATGAGTTGCCGGAGGTGATCACCCATGCAGCGAATAGCAGTTATGATATTTTAAACTGGAACTACATTGAAAAAAATTTACAACCCATGGATAAAATGGTCGCACTTTTCGAAAAAAAATTGTTACAATGGGCGCTCAAAAAGGCGGAACACAATCAGACCATCGCGGCATCAATTCTGGTTATAAGCCGGACAACCTTGCGCAGCAAATTAGAAAAATATAATATGCTTAACTGACGATATTTCGTCTTGCCACTGACGATATTTCGTCAAAAAGTACACCCCACACAAAGCGTCAACTTTTTTAATGGGCCTATAAAAATTATTTATCTACCTTTTGAAAAGCTAAATGCTATTGGCATTAATCTTGATAAAAAATTAAAATCAATCTAACCAAATTTCAGAGAGGAAATCATGACAGAAATCAAACCTCGTTTTGAATTTCGTGCTTTTGCACAAAACTTTGGCATTGTTGAAGAAAAAATGCGCCAACTCTCAAAAGTTGAACTCATTAGAGAAAGCCTGGAAACATATATCGTTTCAGCAGGCAACAATGAAAACAATACAAAAATCCGTGACAACAAGATGGACATCAAAGTTTACGTCCAAACGTTAAAAGGATTGGAACAGTGGAATCCGCGCATGAAGGGTGTCTTCCCCATGACAACCGAGATGATCAGGACTGAAGTCTTTCCTGCTTTCAGTGTAAAAGAGCCGGAATTCAAACGAGAAGAATATACATTGCAGCAATACCTGGATGAAATCATCAAACCCCACCCTGATCTTGCTGCCGTCAATGTTTTTAAAAGACGGTTCGCCTTTACCATAAGCGAGTGCATCGCTGAAATCGGAGAAGTTTTTATTAATGGCGCAAAAATTATAACGGCCAACCTGGAATCCGTTGATATTGAGGCGATTCTTGAAGCCAAAAAGATGGTGGAACTGGAAAGCTATGAAAATGTCAACTATCTGTTGGCTATCAAACGCGTGATTGGCATGGAGCCGCTGACGAAGGATTCACCCTATTGTGCCTGATGAGAATTCCGAAAATTACTGTTTTTCATAGACACCTTTGTATGCTATCCCAAAAGGAATTTTTTAAAATCTACCAAAATTTATTATTCGAGAAAATTTAATTCAAATAATTGAGGGTTATAAAATGGGAAAAGAAATAGAACGCAAATTTTTAGTGCAGGGCGATTCGTGGCGGGCGCTCGCCAAAGGAACCGTGTATCGCCAGGGCTATCTGTCTACTGTCAAAGAACGCGTCGTGCGTGTTCGCACAATCGATGACAACGGCTTTTTAACGATTAAGGGCATAACCACCGGCGTCTCCCGTGCTGAATT
>QQUM01000179.1 GCA_008501545.1 Calditrichota bacterium | reverse complement strand
GCTCGATAACCGCTGGGTGAAAACGGTGCGCCGTTGGACTGTTGTACCCTGGTTGTTTTTAGGTATAGGTATTATGCTTGGTGGCAAGTGGGCATATGAAGAATTGGGTTGGGGTGGTTACTGGGCTTGGGATCCGGTTGAAAATGCGGCATTTATGCCATGGTTGACAGGGACGGCATTCTTACATTCCATCATGATCCAGGAGAAAAAAGACATACTCAAAGTCTGGAATATGGTGCTGATTATACTGACATTTACTCTGTCGATTTTTGGTACTTTCCTCACACGAAGTGGTGTCATCTCTTCAGTGCATTCATTCACAGCATCGTCTATTGGGCCGTTGTTTTTTGCATATGTTTGTTTGGTTTTGATTGGTTCACTGGCGGTTATGTTCTGGAACCTGGATCAATTAAAATCTGAATCCCGAATTGAATCTGTCGTATCCAGAGAATCCTCCTTCTTAATAAACAATGTTATCTTTGTTGGGCTCTGTTTTGCTGTATTTTGGGGAACTGTTTTCCCGGTCATCTCAGAGGCTGTACGTGGAACTAAAATTAGTGTAGGACCCCCGTGGTTCAATTCTGTGAATGTTCCAATATTTTTAACATTGCTTCTTCTAACAGGCATAGGACCATTGATCGCATGGCGAAAAGCATCTGCAGGTTATCTTAAACGCATATTTTTTATTCCGAGTCTATCTGCAATTTTAACTGCGATTTTCCTTGTTATTTTCGGAATGAGAAATGTGTATGCTATCATTTCTTTCAGTCTGAGCGCATTCGTGTTAATGACAATCATTACTGAATTCCACCGGGGTGCCCGGGCTCGAATGAAAAGCAACGGCGAGCAATATTTTACTGCGATGTTGCACCTGACCCAACGTAATAAACGGCGATACGGCGGTTACATCGTTCACTTTGCAGTTGTTTTAATCTTTATAGGTGTGACAGGCAGTGCATTTGATAAAGATATAAAAATTAATCTGCGAGAAGGACAGGGTGAAACCATTGGCCGATATGAAGTTGTCTATAATGGATATGAAACGAGTCGTGATGCTCACAAAGAAGTACTGCAAGCCAATGTTGTCTTGAAGATCAATGATCGAAGTGTAAAAACATTGCAACCACAGCGTCATTTCTATTTTGCAAATGAACAACCAACAACAGAAGTTGCTGTATATAATACATTTGCAGAAGATTTTTATGTCGTTTTAAACAATGTTGATTCCGAAGCAAAAGCAGCTTCCTTCGAAATATTTGTCAAACCTCTGGTGATATGGGTTTGGATTGGTGGCGTACTGCTCGCTATCGGAACCTTGATTGCCTTGTTGCCAAATAAAAAGGAAATCGAACTCAGACCTGCTCAAAAAGAAAAAGATGAAGCAGAGGAAGAATTAGTCACAACTTAAAGATGAAATGAACTGAGAATGGAGCTAACACGAAAATTTCTGCACAGCTTGCCGAAAACTGACCTGCATATCCATCTTGATGGATCTTTGCGACCTGAAACCGTTGTCGATATTGCAAAGAAGAAAAACGTACAGCTGCCTACGTACGATGTTGAAGCGTTACGCTCCTATCTCACAGTTGATGATAAGGTTGACAGTTTACCAAAATATCTTGAAAAGTTTGATATAACCTGCAGCGTGATGCAGGATTATGAATCTCTCAAACGTGTTGCATTTGAGTTGGCTGAGGACAACGCTAAACAAAATGTGAGGTATGTTGAAGTTCGTTATTCACCAATTCTGCATCAGAAAAAAGGGATGCAGTTAGAACCAATCGTTGATGCAGTTTTGGATGGATTGCATGAAGCAGAACGACATTTTAACATTCGTACCGGTGTGATTATTTGTGGAATTCGCAGCATCGATCCGGATACCTCGCTACGGTTGGCGGAACTCACTGTGAAATACAAGCGCAAGGGTGTCGTTGCATTTGATCTGGCGGGCGCTGAATACAATTATCCTGCAAAAGATCATGTACGCGCCTTTTATCTTGTTCGTAACAACAACATTAATGCAACACTCCATGCAGGTGAAGCTTTTGGTCCGGAAAGCATTCATCAAGCGATTCACTACTGCGGTGCTCACCGCATTGGTCACGGTACACGCCTGATTGAAGACCACGATTTACTTGAATACATTCGTGATCACCGAATCCCACTCGAAGTGTGTCTCACCAGCAACGTGCAAACGAAAACCGTTGAAAGTCTTGAAAAACACCCGTTCCGTGAATACCTTGAGAAAAATATGCGTGTATGTTTATGTACGGATAATACGCTGGTAAGTGGAGTTACGATTACGGATGAATATTTGAACGCTGTAGAAGCGTTTAATCTCGCTTATCCACAAGTCGCAAAAACCATTTTGAATGGTTTTAAAAGTGTGTTTTTACCGTTCGATGAAAAAGTGGAAATTTACACGAAAGCCAAAGCTGAATTATTGACGCATGTCAAATTCTAATTCGCTGCGAAAGTGAGAATCGGCAGCGGAGATATGCAAAAACAATCCCTCATTTATATTACTTCGATTGGTGAAATTCCCCATACCGGCCTGTCTGTTGAAATTAAAAATCGTAAAATTGCCTTTTTTGCAATGAACAGGAATGTCTATGCACTTGAGGACCGGTGCACACATTTACGCGTTCAAATTACACACGGATTCCGGGACAACAATGTTATTGGTTGTCCCCTCAATGGTGCTTTGTTCGATATTGCTACCGGCAAGGTAT
>QQUM01000080.1 GCA_008501545.1 Calditrichota bacterium | reverse complement strand
AGTTCACTGCCAGGTGTCTCTGTACAATGCGCGATATGATGAACAGTCCGCGACTGCGCAATTTATTTTTCCCCGGGATAGTGTGCATTTAGGCTCCCGACTTATTCTTTCGTTCCTTCAGACGACACTCGGATTGGCCAATTCCCCTGCTATGAATATAATTCTTCCGGAGCCGGCCTATTATCAGGCAAAGTATTTCTTTTGGCAGGGCGATACCGCAGCCGCACTGCAATGCATGGAAAAATTATCCATCGATTCTGCTGACCGGCTTGAAGTAGAATCAAGCCTGGCTCTGCAAGACGATAAATTACAGGAATTAAGTCTTGGGGAAAGACGACAGCATCTTGCGTCAATAACTGCACGCCTGGATCACTACTTGAGTGCGGATACGAGCCACGCCCAACTCAACTTACTGGCTGCACGTAGTTTCATCTGGCAGGAAAAATTTGATTTGGCAGCGGAATATTTAAAACGCGTTTTACAAACTGCGCCGTGGCGAAGTGAACTTTATGTCATGATGAGCCACCTGCACTATTCGCGTTATCAAAAACTCGGATTTGCGAACGAGATTGAATTGTTGCGCAAAGCATTATATTTTAATCCAGGAAATTTGGGAATAGTACAGCAGTTGGCAGCAAGTTATCTGCAAATTGATAAACCGGATAAAGCACAAGAACTGTTGGAGGTGTATCTCGAACGGGAACCGGATAATTTTATGTTGCTAAAAGCCTTGGGGCAAACGTACATTAAACGTGGGCAAAGGCATAAAATTTTTGAGATATACAAAAAAATACTTGAAATTGAGCCTGATAATACGGAAGCTTTTTATAATTTAGGTATATTCTATTTTCATAGCGGCGAAATGCAGGCGGCAAAAGGTTTTTTTAAGAAAGCGCTGCGAATAGATCCACAAATAGACAGTTATTTGTATTTGGCACACATCGCTGAAAAAGAGGATGATGCAGATATAGCGATCCATTATTTACAGAAACGATTGGAATTCGCTACACAGGACAATGATGAATATACTGAAGAAGCACGTCAACGCCTATTGGATCTCATGCTGGCTAAAGGACGCATTGACAGTAACGGGCAAGTTATTGACGACGGGGGAAACGGCGAGTAAGCAACGCAAGGACAGTATATGCCAACGAAATGATTAAATTGAAGGATTCTTACTTATGCAAAGATACTCTATTCGCAAATTACACCTCACTAACCAGGGGATGATGGCTCAGGAAATAGGGTTGGGTGAGTCAAAGAAATTACAAGAGTTTTCCGATCTTTATGCACGGCATGCCGTGGTGCTGAAAATAATCAACCGCACAGGCGATATCGATAAAAAACTATTGTCCGTCTTTTCGTTGCGTTCCATGCCATGCTGGTTACGCAGCGAAAACAGTTGCTATCTCTTTAGCAGCAATCCGGAGCTTATGCAATGGTCGCGTGTACAATCCTATATATCAAAAGAGGAAGAACATTTTCTTCACCAGTTGCGTGAATACTTGCGCAATTCCCAGCGATATGAATTTGAGATGGTCAATGAGCATTACATGTTTCAATTTGGCGGGCCGACGCGAGTGATGGGCATATTAAACGTAACGCCTGATTCCTTTTATGATCAAGGGCAGAATGCTGATGAGCGCGCTGCCATCGATAGTGGCATTGCCATGGAGGCAGAAGGCGCTGATATTATCGATATCGGGGGCGAATCCACACGCCCGGGCGCTGTGCAGGTGACCGAAGCTGAAGAATTAAAACGGGTTATCCCAATTATTGAAGGACTGGCTTCCGATGTCCGAATTCCGTTATCGATTGACACGTACAAAGCGCCTATAGCTGAGGCAGCTATTCAAGCTGGAGCAACAATCGTTAACGATATCAGCGGTCTGCAATTCGATTCAGGCATGCCGGAAGTTATCAAACACTATAAAGTGCCGATTGTCCTCATGCATATAAAAGGCCGTCCCCATGATATGCAGGTTAACCCGAGCTATGAAAATTTGATGGATGAAATTTATATGTATTTCGAAGATCGCATTGCTGCAGCGGTAGAAAGCGGCATTGATCGTGAATTGATTATTGTCGATCCGGGCATTGGATTCGGTAAACGCCTGTGGGACAATTATGAATTACTGCAACGCCTGCCGGAGTTTCGTGGTCTGGGTTGCCCAATCCTTGTTGGCCCGTCCCGTAAATCCTTTATCGGGAAAGCGCTGGATTTACCAGTAGAAGAACGGCTCGAGGGCACAGCAGCTGCAGTCACAGCCGCCGTGCTTGCCGGAAGCCATATCATTCGTGTGCATGATGTGAAGGAGATGCTGCGCGTCGTGCAGATTGCCGACCTCATCGCAGCCAATGTTTTGATTCGACCACAGGAATAAACGATGATCAAGGGATCGCTGTTCAAAATATTTTTCATTGAAGTCACCATCATCGATGTCCTCGATGTGCTTATTTTATCGTATATCATCTATAAATTGTACTTTTTCTTGCGGGGCACACGCGCGGCACAAATGGCTATGGGTTTACTGGTGATTTTGTTTGCATCCGTCCTTGCTCAGGTTTTTAATATGGTGAGTATGAGCTGGCTTTTTGAAAACCTGCGCACGGTCTGGTTGGTTGGCTTCGTTGTGCTTTTCCAGCCTGAATTGCGGCGTATGCTCATTTATTTGGGCCAAACACGGCTGATCCGTATGCTTATCAAGGGAACCTCGGAACAGGTTGTCGAT
>QQUM01000042.1 GCA_008501545.1 Calditrichota bacterium | reverse complement strand
AAGCAGAAATTACCGATAAAAATGTGCAGCTTCGTGATGCACTGGTGAACGTGCTCATAAGCAAAACAATCATCGAACTGGATGGCGCGGAAGCACGTGCATCGATCAAGGAAGAAATTAAAGCGGTGTGTAATGACATTTTGAAAAAAGGCAAAGTGCGTGCGATTTATCTGCCCAGTTTCATATTTCAATAAATCAGTAATCCTGGCCTGAACCGGGGGAAGAAGATAAATCTGTGAACAGAAGAACCGATTTCCTGAAAGGACAAGTCCTTGGCTGAAATTCTCAATCAAAATGAGATAGATGCGCTACTCTCCGAAATAGATTTTGGGGAAGCGATTGATGAGCAGGTGCCTGAAAAGAAAAAACGTCAGATCAGCATCTACGATTTTCGCCACCCCAACCTGATCTCCAAAGACCATCTGCGTATGCTGCAAATGGTGCATGAGCGATTTTGCCAGTTATTGGAAAATTATCTCACCTCAAAGCTGCGGACCCTGGTCAATGTAAAGCTTATCGCAGTGGATCAGGTGACTTATTCAGAATTCAGCCTGTCGATGTCGGATCCGAGTTGCATTTATATCCTGCGAATTGAGGAATTGCAAGGTGATGCCATTATGGAGCTCACACTGCCATTTGTGTTTTACAGCATTGACCGGCTTCTCGGCGGAGAGGGCAGAGGCATCGATGTAAACCGGGAATTGACGCTGATTGAACAACGGGTGATTGGCGCGATTGCAGCGGAAATGGTGCGGGAAATGAACAATGCATGGATTCAGGTCACACAACTCAATGCTTTTCTTTCCAGTTATCAGAGCAGGCCGAATTTTATCCAGATCGCGCCCATCGAAGAAATCGTTATTTCTGTTTCAATCGAGGTGAAGGCACAACAAACGACCGGTTTCATCAATCTGTGTTTTCCGATCCAGATTTTCGAAACAATTTTGCCACAGATGACTGCACACCAGATGATCCGGTCCCGTAAAATCGAGCGCACGAGTGATGAAAAATCGCAATTGTATCAAAAAATATATGCAGTAAACATGCCCATTCATGCCGAACTCGGGCGACGAAGTATAACGTTGAAAGAGTTTATCGAACTCGAAGAAGGCGATGTGATTCGCCTTGATTCACTGATAGATGGTGATGTGCCCATATACGTCAACGGCGCAATGCGCTACACAGGGCGGCCTGGAACGGTGCAAAATCATATCGCCCTGGAAATTGAGGATGAACTTCCCATCGATTCCAGTGAATAAGCAAAATGGATAAACAAGTTTGTAGTGAAGGCTTTAGCCTTTCAATCGTGTAGAAAGTGAATTCTGGAGAGACTGAAGTCTCCACTACGAACCTGGGTACAGCAAAATGCTTTGAGTGATCGTGGTGCAAAAGTTTGTCGTGAAGGCTTTAGCCTTTCAATCGTGTAGAAAGCGAATTCTGGAGAGACTCAAGTCTCCACTATGAACCTGGGTACAATCGAAATTGAGTGTGTATGGCTGAGGTAAATTTAAACTGCTGTGCAGTGATATTGAATATGGAGTAAAAGAATGGCTGCTGAAGTAGCGAACGATCTCATACTAAAAGTTGAATCAGGGATATGTGACGAGTTTTCGACAATGATGGCGAACGATGCCATGATTACGTTGAATTTAATTCCGAAATCCGTCGATGTTCTCGATCCTGAAGACTTTGCAAACATCTTCGGTGACAATTCATGTCAGATTATCTCCTCGAATGTCACATGGCAGGATGAACTGAACCAGAAATTTATCATCACGGAAGAAAATGCAACAGCGTTGATTGCAAAAATCAATGAATTTAATGATGCTATTGATTCATTGGATATTCTGCTGGAAAACTGGAACCTTGCCGGACAAAATAACCTTGGCGCCAACCTGGAAACAGCGCCACTTTTTTCTGCACCGGAGCTCGATGTTCGCACGTTGACAGCGGATGATACGGTAGCAGATGCATTGCACGTGCAGTATGAAATGGAGATTGATGGCGAGACATTTCATATGAGCAAAATCGTCGGTTCGGGTTGGCAGACTTTGCTGGAAGCGGCGAATCTGGAAGTAACAACAGTTGATGAAGTCGGTGATACACCGGAAGTTCCGGTTGACGATGCACAATTCGGCGAACTCGACAAAAACAAGAAAGTGCGTCAAGCGGCAGGGGATAGCACCGATATCACCATGCTTTACGATTTAAAACTGGATGTGGTTGTTGAGCTTGGCAGGACACAGAAACCGGTGCAGGATATTTTACAGCTGGGACGTGGTGCAATTGTTGAGCTGGATAAATTAGCCGGTGATCCTGTAGAAATTTATGTCAACGGCAAAAGACTGGCCCTTGGCGAAGTTGTCGTTGTTGATGATCACTTTGGCGTCCGGATTACCCAACTCGTCCGAAAATCTGAACGTGTGCAGAGTCTGGGAGAGTGATGAAACCGGAATTAAAAAAACATCTGAAGCTTTTCCTGCCCCTTGGGCTCTTCGCAGTATTGTTTGGCCTGGCCTTCATCCAGTTATTACCTGTTGAATCAAATGATAGTACGGAATCTGCGGCTGTGATGGATGATTTTGCCGCAATGAAAACAATCGCGGTTCTCGTATTTGTCTTCCTGTTGCGGGGCCTGTTTGCATGGCTGGCAAAAAAGTATGTTGCCCCAATGACGGGTTTGCGTTCGAATGGGCATACAATGAAAATCCTTGAAAACCTGCCGGTCTCACA
>QQUM01000634.1 GCA_008501545.1 Calditrichota bacterium | reverse complement strand
CACGCTGGGGGGAGGGGGGGGTGGTGGTGTTTTTGCTCCAGCCCTGGTGATTGGCAGTTCCTGTGGATTTTTATTTTATGCGATCATGCATGTAGTTTTTCCGGGATTACCTTCGGAAAACTATGGGCTTTATGCGCTGGTCGGGATGTCCGGTGTAATCAGCGGGACATTGAGTGCACCGTTGACCGGTATTTTTCTTGTGATCGAAATTACCCGCGGTTATGATGCGATTTTACCTTTGTTGCTTGTTGCATTTATCACGACAGCCCTGGTCAAGATTGTGGAAAAGCACTCTATTTATCACCATGAACTGGTAAAAAAGGGTTTCCTGCTCCGGCCGAGAACAGACGGTAGAATTTTAGCGGACATCAAACCGCTTGAGTTGCTCGAACAGGATTTAATCACTGTCCGGCCTGAACTTCTGCTCAGGGATATTATTCCGACAATTAAGAAATCCAAAAGGAACTACTTTCCTGTTGTCGATGAGGAAGACAATCGTTTTTGCGGCATGGTCTATTTCAACGATTTAAAGGAATTTATATTCAACAGCGATTTGCTCAACTCGATTTTGGTGGAAGATGTCATGCATTCAGAACTGACCACAATTTCACTTGCCGATAGTTTGATTGATATTCAGGAGAAATTTGAAATAACAAAATCGTGGAGTTTGCCGGTCGTTGAACATGGAAAATTCAAGGGACTGATTTCTAAAGCTACGATGCTGGATCTTTACCGCAAAGAGCTTCGCGTACAGACAGATAAATAAATACTAAATAGAACGTTTTTATGAATTCAAATTCGAAATTTTTTAAGAAACGGATGGTCAACTTTCTGCGAATGAGCCGTACGGCGGTGCGGAAGTTTAAATCGACTGAACATACTTTTATCGTTTTTATTGCCATAATAATTGGTCTTTTAGGGGGACTGGGAGCGGTGGGGATTTATTATGGCATTCAGTTCTTCGAAGGATTGTTTTGGGGCACACCGGATTTAAATGTCAGTTATTTTGACAGCCTCGGCTGGCAAATAAAAATTCTTGCACCGACAATTGCCGGTTTTATCGTCGGATTGATCATTCACCTTGTGGCTAAAGAAGCAAAGGGCCATGGTGTACCGGAGGTGATGGAAGCGATCGCCTTGCGCAACGGGGTTATCCGCAAACGCGTTGCTGCGGCAAAACTCATCGCCTCGTCCTTGTATATCGGCGGGGGCGGTTCGGTTGGACGGGAAGGACCGGTTATTCAAATAGGATCAGCCATCGGCAGTACAATTGGCCAGTTTTTTCGTGTCAATCCCCAACGGATGAAGACCTTTGTTGCATGCGGGGCCGCTGCCGGTATCGCTGCTGCTTTTAATGCACCGATCGCCGGCGCCCTTTTCAGTCTGGAAATTATTTTAGGTGATTTTGCCGTTCCGAAGTTTAGTCCTATCGTTATTGCTGCCGTGGTGGCCACTGTGGTTTCCCACACGTTCCTGGGCAATCACAGAGCATTTCAGGTGCCGGGTTATGAACTCATCAGTGCATATGAGCTGATTCCGTATGCGGTTTTGGGAATTCTCGCAGGATTGGTTGCCTGGTTGTTTATTAAATCGTTGCATAACGTTGAGGAATTTTTTGATAAGTTCAAATATCCGATCTATGTTAAAACGATGATTGGTGGACTCATTGTCGGGCTAATCGGTAATTTTATCCCACATATTTACGGTGTTGGATATGATACGATGGATAGCGCTTTGCGCGGCAACATGCTTGGGGAGACGCTGCTTATGCTGGTATTTGCAAAGATAATTGCAACATCAGTCAGTTTGGGGTCCGGGGGTTCAGGTGGTGTATTTGCGCCCTCACTTTTTTTGGGCACAACAGCAGGTGGATTTTTCGGTGTTGTTGTCCACTCCCTTTTTCCGGAAGTTACTGCCACGCCCGGTGCGTATGCGCTTGTTGGTATGGGCGCCGTTGTTGCCGCAACAACGCATGCACCGATTACTGCCATTCTCATAATTTTTGAGATGACCAACGACTACCGAATTATTTTGCCGCTGATGATTTCGGTTACAATTGCTGTAATCTTCCGTGGTAAATTGATGCGTGAATCCATTTACACTATAAAACTTGTCGCAAAAGGAATCGACATCTTTCGTGGTAAAGATGCGAATGTACTTCGCGCGATAAAAGTCCGTTCTGTCATGGATGAGAAAATTGAACTTATTCCTGAGCATACACCGTTCAAGGTCATCATTAATAAAACACTCGAAACACCGCTACACCATTTTTGGGTCATTAACAGGGACAAGCAGTTTATTGGTGCGATTTCAATGCCTGAGGTAAGGCAAATGCTGCATGAGGAAGAATACCTGCGGGATTTGGTTGTTGCACACGACCTCGTTGATACGGATATTCCAGCAATTGCTGCTGATGCAACACTTGCTGAGGCAATGCAGATTTTTGGCCGCTATGATGTTGATCTCATGCCGGTCGTTGAGAGCACCAATTCGAAGCGATTGATTGGGCAGTTGCGTCTGCGTGAGGTGGTCGAAGCATACAATAATGAAATCCATCGCGCGGATGTCACCTCAGAATTGGCGCACTCTGTCAAGCTGCTTGAGCAGACAAAAACGATTGATTTTATCGATGGTTACACATTGGCGGAAATAAAATGTCCGCGTGCTTTCGCCGGCAAAAATTTGCGCATTCTTCCATTCCGTCAGGAGTATCAGACACAAGTGATCCTGATCA
>QQUM01000090.1 GCA_008501545.1 Calditrichota bacterium | reverse complement strand
GTCCTCCTGTCCATGCAGGATGTTGTCCCGTCCTGAGATTTCCGTAAGCCTCTCGATAATTTTATGTTTATCAGTCATTTTACAATTCGATATTTATTAAATTTAAGCTTGGAAATAATAAGGCGAATGAAATTTAAATGCAAGCCTACATATTGATGTTTACTAACGCAAGCTTTACAAACTTTATTATCACGAAGAGAAAAAAGGAAAAACTCAAATTATTTTAAATTTACCGATAATTAGAGTATAAACATACCGAAAAAAGGTCCGTAAATCATGCAAATAAAAAATGTCACGTCTACATCTTTGTCGTCATGCCAATCTTCGCAATTGTGTTCCGGAAAAGACCGGCGTTCGGCGGAACTAAAATTGAATGACGGCGCAAGGGATAGTGATAAAATCGAACTTTCAAACGATGCTCAGAACAAATACCTGGCATCCATTAATAAAAATGAAAAAAATACAGACGACGCGGAAAGCGTAAATCAATCCAATTCAGATGAAGTCCAACAATCAGAAAATCAACTCTCGGAAGAAGAGAAAAATGAGGTTCGTAAATTAAAGGCACGGGACAGTGAAGTGCGTGTGCATGAACAGGCACATTTAGCTGCGGCTGGTGGATTAGCTCGTGGTGGTGCAAATTTCTCATATACTGTTGGTCCAGACGGAAAACGATATGCAACTGGAGGCGAGGTTTCCATCGATACAAGTGCAGTCGCTGGTAATCCACAAGCGACAATTCGTAAAATGAATACAGTACGCAAAGCAGCGCTGGCACCAATGAATCCATCTGCTGCGGATCGTTCTATTGCGGCAGATGCAGCGGCGACAGCAGCAAAGGCTCGAAGTGACTTCATGGACGAAACAGCGTTAGGTGAAATCCAGACGAGCAACTCCATTGTAAACAATGGCCATACTGGTGAAAAAGACAGAATTATCAATACATACAATTTACAAAAAGGATTGCAGGTTTATGAAGGTGTACTTTGAAAATATTACATTATTTTTTTTGGCTCAAAAGATGGGAAAAATTATATTCACTGGAATCTCTTTACGCACATAAATATTTCTGCTATTCATTGCAATAATTTAATCTGCAACCCACAACATGTTCGTGTACATAACAGAGTCTGAAATATAAAATTGGTAAAGAGTTAAAATGGATCGAGGACCGATGCAAAAACATGATTTACTTATCCGGTTTTGGGGAGTACGAGGAAGTTTCCCTGTGCCGGGTCCGGATACTGTTCGATATGGTGGTAATACATCCTGTATTGAAATTCGAAATAATAAACATATTTTGGTTTTAGATGCAGGAACTGGCATCATACCGCTCGGGGAAAAAGTATTAAGAGAAAACATTCATATGAATGGAGAAAAGCTGCCGATAACGGTATTGCTTTCACACACCCATCACGATCATATTCAGGGATTACCTTTTTTTAAACCGGCATACAGTAAAAATTACGCAATGTACGTATTTGGCCCATCACTTTTAGGTCGAGATATAGAAGCAAGTCTTATCCATTCCATGGAACCGGAATATTGCCCGATAAAATTGAAAGATTTAAGCGCAGATAAGATTATTCATAATTTTGAACAAGATCAAAAATTGGTCATCCGCAATTCAATTTACCACCCACAACTTTACAGTAATCATGACGATGTAAAAGATGTTAATCCTTCGGACATGGTAATTACCAGCCTCAAAAGTACTGCCCATCCTACAGACGGCGTTTTTGTTTACAAAATCAGAGCAAACAACAAAACAGTTGTTTATTCTACAGATATTGAAGGAACACCTGGTGGAGATTCAGAACTCATTCAGTTTGCAAAAGATGCTGATATTTTAATTCATGATGCCCAATATCTGACAGAGGAATACAATTGTCCCAATTCATCAAAAGCCGGTTATGGCCACAGCACTTTGGAAATGGCCTGTGAAGTGGCAACAAAAGCGGAAGTCAAAAAACTCGTTCTTTACCACCACGATCCATCCCATGACGACACTGTCATGGATTCAATTGAGCACAAAGCCAAATCTCTGTTTCCTGATGTCAGTGCAGGGAGAGAAGGTATGGAGATCAGGCTGTAGATCGTTTTTTAATTCTCCCATTGCAAGTCAAACCCGACCATCCTATATTGTCTCAATTACATTAAACTCGTATGCTTATACGTAATTCTTCAAGGATGAATACAGAGGGATTCTTTATGGATGCAAAGGCAGAAATTAGCGAAATTGTATTGCCAACCGATGCAAATATTTTAGGAAACATCCTTGGTGGGAAGGTCATGCACTTGATTGATATTGCTTGTGCAATTGCTGCTTTCCGCCATTGCAGAAAGCCATGTGTGACAGCTTCCATCGATTTTCTTGATTTTAAACATCCGATCAAAGTGGGTGAACTCATCACAATAAAAGCATCATTGAACCGTGCGTTTACTACTTCAATGGAAATTGGAGCACGAGTTTTCTCTGAAAACCTCTACACAGGTGAAATAAAACACACGAGTTCAGCGTATCTCACATTTGTTGCACTTGATAAAGAAAAAATGAAACCAGTCGCAGTGAAGAAGTATATTCCAGAAACGGATAATGAAATCCGCCGCTGGAAACAAGCTGAAATCCGTCGAAAACATCGACTTGCAGGAACAAAGAAACTTTCGGGAATCAAGTGATGCAATCAGAACAAAAATCACCAGATTTCTATGCTTCTAAATTGAACACGAAAGC
>QQUM01000503.1 GCA_008501545.1 Calditrichota bacterium | reverse complement strand
ATAAAGAAAGTCGCCTTGACCGAGGGTTTTTCTTTTAATCGCCTCAGTATAACCGGCCACGATGGCACCCTTCTGGCTGAAGTTGGATTTTCACGCCGTCAGTTTCGCGCGGTTGCAAACATCCACTACTTGCTGGAACAGACCATCGATCGCGGCGATAACGGTATCATTGGACGAAATGGTTTCAGCGCAGACGAAAAATATCACGATGCGCTGATTCGTGTTCTCCAGGGTACGCGCAGTACAGCACACATCGAGAAGAAAGGGCTCCTCTCGCGGTTGCTTGGCTATGCAAAACCGTACAAGTTGCGCATCATCGTAAGCCTTTCAGTCTCGGTTGGCATTACCTGCCTGCATCTTTTGCCACCGACACTGACGCGCTATCTTATCGATGATGTCTTGAAACCGGTAAAAGGTAGTGACATCGATGCAGCGTATTCCGAAATCTGGATGATCATTTTTGCACTGGCGCTCATTTATACCACGGCACAGGTTGCCCACTATTTCCGTACACGCACAATGAATATCGTGGGTGAAGCTGTCGCGCGGGATTTGCGTAATGAGCTGTACCAGCACGTGCAGCGTTTGAGCCTGAGTTTCTTTCATTCGCGCTCAACGGGCAATATTTTGTCACGGATCGTGCACGATACCGACAGGATTTGGGATTTCATCGCCCACAACATCATCGATGTTGTCATTTCTATTTTAATGATGATCGGTGTCGGCACGGCCTTGTTTTTACACGATGCCTATCTGGCCAAATTCGTGATCATTCCATTGCCGATTTCAATCTTCGTGTTCTATTTGTTGCGCAAGCGCCTAAACAGCATGTTTCTGCGATTTTCACGCCGGTGGTCTGCATTGTCCAGTACCATTGGTAATGTCATCCCGGGAATCCGTGTTGTGAAAGCATTTGCACAGGAACCAAAAGAGAAAGAACGATTTGCACAGAAAAATCAGGCAGCATTCGACTCAATTGTGGATGCTCACCATTACTGGAGTTTTATATCGCCGTTTCTCAATTGGGTGATGAACCTGTGCACGCTGATTGTCTGGATTTTCGGTGCACCGCGCGTTCTGGAATATATCGTAACCGAAGGGCAATCCGGGATGCCGTTGGGTGTTTTTATTGCCTTCAGCAGTTATTTATGGATGTTTCTTGGTCCGATTCAGGTTCTGGGCAACATGGCATCCAGCTTGTCGCGGGCAACAGCAGCATCTTCTCGTATTTTTGAAATACTGGATACGAAGCCGGCTATTGTCAATACAAAGAATCCAGTCGTGCTGGATCCGCTGCAAGGCCGTGTGCAGTTCGAAGATGTTCATTATAGTTATGACGGTATTCGACAGGTCATCAAAGGCATATCTTTTGAAGTACAGCCCGGCGAAATGATTGGCCTGGTTGGACCGAGTGGTGGCGGGAAAAGCACATTGGTAAATCTCATCTGCCGGTTTTATGATATCACCGATGGCAGCATAAGCGTTGATGGTGTCAATCTTCGCGACATCGAATTGGCCTCGTTCCGCAAGCAAATCGGCGTTGTTTTGCAGGAGCCCTATCTGTTTTATGGCACCGTTGCGGAAAACATCGCTTATGGAAATCCTGATGCAACACTTGGTGAGATCATCGACGCAGCGAAAGCAGCCAATGCCCATGAGTTCATTTGTGGATTTCCGGATGCTTACGATAGTCTCGTCGGCGAGCGCGGTCTCAACTTATCTGGCGGTGAACGCCAGCGAATCAGTATTGCCCGCGCAATATTGAACAACCCGCGCGTTCTCATTCTCGACGAAGCAACCAGCTCAGTTGATACAGAAACAGAGAAAAAGATTCAGCAGGCTTTGGATAACCTGGTGACTGGCCGTACGACATTTGCCATAGCACACAGGTTAACAACCTTGCGCCATGCGGATCGCGTTTTTGTCATCGATTCGGGTAGACTTATCGAGAGTGGAACGCACAATGAGCTCCTCGCAAACAAGAAGGGCAAATACTTCAAACTGCACGAAACGCAAAGTGAACTGCAGTCACTGATGTATGTTTAAGACCGGACGGGGTGATTTGGTGTGCAAGCGTTGGGATCACCCTATAAAACCAACGCAATTGCATACCTTGCCAAGCATGCAAGGATCAAAGCGAACCTTGCTAAGGTTTTGTTAACCTTTGCAAGGTTTATAACAAGAAAGGAATTACATGCAAAATACGTACAAACTCCAAGATGACATCGAACTTATTTCGTTACCAGATCACAAGCCGGGTGTCAGGCGACAAAAGGCGAATGGAAAGATACAGGAATTACCAGTACACGTTGTTCGCTGTTTTCCCTGGCGTCACAAGGATGAATTCATCAGTATCCGGTTACGTGAAGGAGAAGAAATTGCTCTGCTTAAATCAATCGATGAAATCAGTGACAAAACTATAAAAACAATGGTTTTGGATGAACTGGAATCCGTTAACTATGTGCCGGAGATTGTGAAAATCATTTCGATTATGGATGAGAATGGACTCTATAATTGGAAAGTCATCACGAAGGCGGGCAAGCGCAGCTTTTTCATGCGGCGTAACGAAACACCACGTCAGCTTGAGAAAGATGGTATTCTCATCAAAGACGTCATTGGTGACCGATATTTCATAAACAATCTGGAAGATCTAGACCGTTAGAGCAAAGACTGGTTGTGGATGTATCTGGATTAAAAAAGGCCTCATTGAGAGGCCTTTTTCTTTAATATCATCTATTC
>QQUM01000533.1 GCA_008501545.1 Calditrichota bacterium | reverse complement strand
ACATGCAGTAATAAAAAGGAGAAGTAATGCAAAAAGACTTAAAACACGACGATTCATCTTATCAATAACTCCAGCTTAAGATTTAGTTGTCAAAAGGATTGCTTGTATAATCAGACTGTGTACCTTTGCTCACCATCCGTTGCCAATCCGGTTCTTGCAATTCACCAATCAATGTTGAATGGATTTGTTCATATTTTTTAAATCCGGTTTTGTCAGAAAAAATGAATACGACATTCCCTTGTCCCTTTATACTGCCGTAGGCCCATACTTCATATGGGATTGTCTGTGGTGAATTTGGGAAACGTTGCACTTCATACGGTGGCCCGTATAAAACATAAACCCGGCCCCGGTCACTTTTCCAGCCATCCGCAAAAACAGATTTAAATTTCACATTGGCTTCATCAATTCTTTTTAAATAAATATAGCGGTAAACAGAGCCAACCAGGCTTTGCTTTGCGGCAGCTTGCACCCATACATCTTTTATGTAGTCCGCTTTCGCCTTTTCGTTGGTCAATTTTTTAAAAAATTCTCTTTCAGGCTTATCCACAAGATAAATCATTTTCACAAATTCTAGATCAAGCTCGGCATTTCCCATTCGGTAAAGCTCAATAAAAGATTTATCGCCAGCATCGGTAATGCTTAAACCCGTCGGTTTTGCATGAGGAATAGCCGGATTGTAAATAAAAACATCTTTGCGTTTTTTCACGAGAATCTGTTCATCGATATCAGCGATCCCGTAAACAAATGAGTAGGTACCGGATGGCAATTTGGAAATTATTTTCGTTCCCATTTCAATTGCTGTGTCACCGGTTTTTTTCTTCGTGCGGTATGCACTGCCTGTTCCCTTTACCGCGATCCCGGATTTACTTTCAATCGTGCAGAAGAGCTTGTATTTGTCTCCCTGTAATTTTTGCGATAAATTGTAGGCTTCGAAATAATAATAAATAATGGGAGAGGATTCGCCAAACAAGGATGCCGGGTTAGGAACAATTTCATACCCGTTACGAACAAAGGCGGGCTTACTCTTATCGTTTGCACGACCAATTTTTGATGAAAACAAGACGTCGCTTAATTCGATTTCTGTAGAATCTTTGTCTTTTATGGAAAGGGATACACTGGTGCTATCGAGCATTTTCGAAACACCAACCGCATTCGTATAGAGTTTAATTTCATAAACGCCTGGTTTATCAACAGCATAACGCAATCCATCCACCACGGACTGCTGGGATGTGGCCAGCGTAGTATCATCCGCAGATTTTGCGACTTTCCATACTTTCGTTGCCCAAACATCATCTTCGTGTTTGATGACTAAATTGAACACGATTTCTGCATGGTCAAGATCACTTTGTTCGTGAACAGCGGCAAAAACCGCATCAGCTATCGAATAATAGACCTCAAGGAAGTAGCCCTTTTCCTGGTTTTGGAAATAGGCAGCGGAAAGATTTGCTTTCACGGAAGTTTGTGCAGCAAGCGAAGCAGTACAGAAAAGTAATACAGTGAAAAGCAGAACAAATAAACTGCCTTTTTTTTGAAAAATTTCATAACCGGTCATTTTTATGCCTCTAAAATTTAAAGTGAGCACATGAGAATTCCTCTTTATTCCGTATAAGGAACTGACATTTTAACCCATTGTCAAATTATTTATTTCACGGTATTTAATTTTTCAAAAAAGACCTTATAAGCATCAATTTGTTTAATGAAATGTAATTGATGTAAATACAATTGGAGAAGAAAAGACTGATCTCCCGGGAACTAGTCCGAAGGCGTCCCGCCGAGGATAACCTGTGTGACGCTCAGCGAGACGCTTTCGCTCTAGTCATATTAGGGACGCTTTCACTAGTCATGTTAGTGACGCTTTCGCTCTAGTCATATTAGGGACGCTTTCGCTAGTCATGTTAGGGACGCTCTCACCGCTTACACTATTCTAAGGGCACTTTCACCGCTAGTAATATTAAGGATGCTTTCGCTAGTCATGTTAGGGACGCTTTCACCGCTTGCATTATTTTAAGGGCACTTTCACCGCTAGTAATATTAAGGATGCTTTCGCTCCCGTAGAATTAAGCCTGTCAAATTATGAAAACCTTATATCGAATTTCCATTAAATTAAACAACCACCGAATGTTCCGCCAAAGCAAGCTTGCTCCAGTAGCTCCGCTTCGTTATATTTATTTCCAGGAAAAAGCTGAACCAATACAATAACTGAATCTGTGGCCAATAAAAAAGGCCGGGAAAAATTCCCGGCCTTTTTTTGTAAATACTGACTTAATACGTCAAATTAGAATCCGAATACCAGACTGAATACATTGTTGGAATCGAAGAATTCAACTTGACGGAAGGCATAGTCTAAACGAACATCAACATTATTGATGTTGTACTGGAGACCGGCTCCAAGTGTCAGACCATAATTATAAGCATCATCACCATTCACGTCAGTTGCATCTGGAGAAATTGAGTAACCAGCACGCAGAAAGGCCATCTTATCAAAAGAGTATTCAACACCGACTTTTGTAATGTCAGCGAGAAAACTTTGCTCTTGATACAGGGTTGAAACATCAACCGAGCTTTTGTCATCAACTTTTAATGTATAGTTCAAGCCGATTTCAAAAGAAGTTGGGAGTTCGTCTGCCTGTGCAACGATTTCCGTTGGCGAGGTTGCACGGTCACCAACGAGCAGATCGGTTTGGCGAATGAGGCCGGTACCGCTGAAACGCATGGATTTACCAACGTTTTTCACTGCGAGACCAA
>QQUM01000387.1 GCA_008501545.1 Calditrichota bacterium | reverse complement strand
AGCAGTGAGAAACAAAAGACCTATAGCCTAAAAACCTACAGCCTAAATCCCTAACCCGCCCTAATCAGTAAGATGGGATTTTTTTCTTTAGGCTTTTAGGCTATAGGAGTTTAGGCTGTAGGAAAAACTGGAATGAGCTATTTTGTACTGCACAATTTACGGCAATCACACTTCCTTCTTAAATTTTTATTTAGAGGGGGAATTGTGCGTGATCATACCAAGCTAAGGGCTTTCGTATTAGCAGATGAACTCCTTTTGAAAATTTACCAGATAACAAAAAAATTTCCCCGAGAAGAACAATTCGGCCTGACATCGCAAATGCGAAGAGCAGCTGTTTCTGTTCTTTCAAATATTGTCGAAGGGTGTGCACGGGAAAGCCTGGCAGAGTACTGCCGTTTTCTGGAAATCGCTTTTGCATCATTACGAGAGCTACACTATCAAGTCAGCCTTGCAACACGCATGGAATATCTAAACGAAAATCCTGATGTTCTGCCAAATCTAAATATTAATGAAGTAGAAAAAGTCTTGGGATCACTACTAAGAGCAGTGAGAAAAATAAGACCTACAGCCTAAATCCCTGACCCGCCCTAATCAGTAAGATGGGATTTTGATCGAGGGGAAATTAACAGTGTACAGTGAACGGGTAACAATCGTCATCGAAAGGGCATTGATCAGTGAGCAATCGTCGAAACGGAACGGATCATTGATCACTGGTCACTGATCACTCACAATCTCATCCACCACCTCCAGCATACTCACCCCTCCACTCTCCTTCCGCAGTTGTATCTGCGTCGTCAGGCGCTCCTTCAGCGCCTGCACGTGGGAAATGATGCCGATGGATTTACCCGATTGCTGCAAATTTTCCAGCGTTGAGATGGCGGTTTCCAGCGTGTCGGCATCGAGTGTGCCGAAGCCCTCATCGATGAACAGCGAATCGATGCGATTGCGGCGGCTGGCGAGATCGGAGAGGCCGAGTGCAAGGGCCAGACTTACGAGAAAGCTCTCGCCACCGGAAAGGCTGCGCATGGGGCGCACGGTGTCAGCCTGGTATTTGTCAATGATTTCCAGTTCGAGATCGGTTTCCGGTTTTTTGAGGATGGCGTAGCGGTCGTGCAATTTTTGCAAGTGGATGTTCGCCAACTGCACAAGCCGCGCGAGGGTCAATCCCTGTGCAAAACGGCTGAACTTTGATCCGTCGGACGAGCCGATCAATTCCGACAAGCGGCGCCACTTCTGCCAGATAGCCCGCTGCTCTTCAATTTTTGCCGTGATGGAAGCAAACTCATTTTTTAATTGTTCGTCCTGCCGCAAACGTTCACTGCTCTCGCCAATTTCACGCTCCAGGCCGGAACGCTTTGCTTCAATTTCCTGCCGTTTTTCGACCAGTGTTTGTTTTTCCAGGTCGGTCAGCTTGCGTGCTTTTTCCTGCGCGAAGGATCGCTGTGTTTTTTCAAGACTGCCTGCGAGCCGGGCCGCGCTTTCGTCCAGCATCTTTTCCTGCTTTTGGATGCCTGCGACTTCTTCATCGCTCAAACTGGCGGCACGATAGGCTTCCTTCGATTCACAGCCTTTTTCCTGTAATTTGAACAAGAATTCCGGCTCCATTTTCGCATAGGCGCCTTTCAAATTCTCACGGTTTTCCGTTCGGCTGGCAAGCCGGTCTTCCAGTTTTGCGAACTCGGATTTTTTCCCGGCATGGTGCTCACGCGCCTGTTCCAGTGTCGTCGTTGCATCAGCAATTGCCTGACGGTTCGCTTGCGCCACCTGCTGCGGATCTTTGTCACCAAACAGGTTGAAGCGTTCTTTTTGTAGGTCTATCAGACGCGTTTCTTCCTGCTGCAGCATCTTTTGCACTGATTCACATTGCGTTTGCTTCTCCGCATTTGATTTCTCACCGGCAGTAATTTGTGCACGCCATACACTTTGTTGCTTTTTCATCTCACGTTCAAGCTCGACACGCTGTTTATATTTTTCCATGGCGCCGAGCATGCGTTGTTCGAATCCGTCCCGTTCTTCCTGATTTGGTGTTTGGCTGTCATATTTTTTTAGCAGATCATTGAGTTTTTTCCGCTCATTTTTCCCCTGCCGTTCTTTCTCATCACGGGCGTTTTCCCGCTTCTTTCGCTCGGAAATTTTTGCTATGATCTGCGCATCAAGTGATTCAATTTCTTTGGAAAGCCGAATTTCATTTTGCCGTTCCCGGTTCTCATCACTTTGCAATTGCTGGATTTCTGTTTCGAGCGCATTTATCGATTTTAAGCGGGCTTCCAATCCGCTTTGGTCTGCATCCAGCTTTCCCACAGCACGTGCCACCGCTTCGCGATCTTCGAGGCGAAATTCGTTTCCCAGCTGTGCATTATACCTGGTAAAATTCTGTTGCAAATCCTGCAATTCAGCCTGTGCTTTTTGCAGGTTGTTCTGTTCATGCTGTACGTTGGTTTTACATTCCGTCTTCTCATTTTGCAATTTTATGATCGAATTTTGCAAGGATTCACAAAGTTCAATTTGCATTTTCAGTTTTTGTGTTTCATCGTCTTCGCCAATTTCCGGCGTGTGCGAGGCATACGGGTGTTCAAGCGCGCCGCATAAAGGACAAGCTTCTCCTTCGATTAAATTTTGCCGTTCTCTCTTCAAATTCACAATCTGCCGGTTTTGATCGACAACTTTTTGCAGGAGCTGCCTTTCTTTTTGTGCCTGTTCCTGCTCATGCATGCGTTTTTCCAATTCGCGCTGCGCATTTTCCTC
>QQUM01000365.1 GCA_008501545.1 Calditrichota bacterium | reverse complement strand
TTGTGCCCAATAAATGCAGAGCCAAAGTAAATGGCCCGGTGATGAGTCCGTACAAAGCTGTATCCGGGTGCTTTTCTCTAAGCCGTTTGGTGGCTTCAATGACAACGGCTATTCTTCCTTCATCAGAATTTGGAATTTTCAGATTTTCAAGCGAATGCCCGTTCGTCAGTATGTGGGAAACGACAGCCGGCGGATTTTCTTTGGACCACGCCAATTCACAACCCAATGCTTCCGCTTCAATTTGCAGATCGAACATCACAGGGATGCCGTCGGGTTTATAGGTTTCAATAGCTTTGGAAACGCCCGCGACAATATGGTCTGCGGATTTTAAATACTCGTCAGGCGTAACGCCAATCAGGCTGGCGCCATGGCAGCCAACAAAAGGCGCCCAGGGCGTTCGATCTGTTTTTTGCAAATTAATTGTATTGATTATTCGTTCTTTTCCAGTCATGATTTATCTCGCTTTCTTTTAGCAATCCTGGCAGGGTTCAGAATCCTGTCAGGGTTTTCATAGTTTCATCATTCATGCAATTGGAACTTTGTGAGTACATTTATCGGCCACGAAGGCTCGAAGACACAAAGGTGCTAACAGGATGGAATTCACATAAGATTAACTGGAAAGTTATTAAAATATCTAATTTATTCTTCACTTATTTTGGCGGATTTGTATTGTATTTTAACACAACTTTGTGGACGTGGTTATAAGAATTATTTCACATAGATTTGCGACGTTTAAAAAGAAAAGGCAAGATAATTTGGGACAAAATTATTTTTCTCCTAATAATCTTGCCATTAAAAATGTACTCGAATAGGAGATTAAATCTTTTTAGTACGATGGCTTCTACCACGGATTTCGTCGCAAAAACCGCAGCGCAATTCTTCGTTGATTTTGTTAAAGAAAAAATACTATATTCACACTAAGTCAAATGAAATGATGAGCTGATGGAGAAGCACATGATCAAAGCTATTCTTAGTGGATACATTGATAGCGCTTTATCTTGCGCAGAATACGATAAATTGGAAGACGGGAGTTTTTCCGGTCGAATTAAGGAATGCAAGGGTGTGATTGCATTTGGAAAAACATTGCGCGAATGCGAGAATGAATTGCAATCCACTCTTGAAGATTGGATTTTTGTTGGTTTAAAATTGGGGCACCCGCTTCCGGTAATTGATGGAATTGACTTGAACAAGGGGCCTGTCCATGAGCCAGTGGAATCCATGTAAACGCAGGCTTTTTATAAAACGCTTACGGGAGCTTGGTTTTAAAGGCCCATTCACTGGCACCCGCCATCATTTTATGATTTATCAAAACCATCGTCTTAAGTATTCCATCCAATAAAGAATATCTATCCCACAACTTAGAATGATGATTAATGAAGTTGAATCAATTTTAGGGCGAACACTTTCTGCTGATGAATGGAATAGTCTGAAGTAAATTTTGCATCATTAAAAGAAAAGACAAGATGATTTGGGGCAAAATCACCTTGCCTTTTAAAACATTAAAATCCATCCGCCTTGGGCGCATCTTTCCCCGATTGCCAGTCCTTCTCCCCTTTCCTGACAACATCCGGGAAAAATCGATAATAATTGCCGTAGGTATACTTGCCATTGCGTGCGCGCATGGCTTTTCCCATGGCTTTCATTTTATCACTGGCTTTCTGTTGATCGCCAATGAGGAAAAAGTAGCTGTTTTGTGAGATGGTTTTGCCGTTGTCATCCATTAATCCTAGCTCTACATGAAAAGTTTTTTCTACCTTTTTCAGAAAATTTAAATTTAATTCAACAAACTTTTCCGAACTGTTCGCTTTAATTGCTTCGATTGGATAGGTTTTCGATAGCAGCTTCTTTCCATTGTCATCCGTTATTTTGATGACCGCATTGCACTTTTTGTATTCATCATACAAATCATTGACAACCCAGATACTCGCAGTGAACGGCTCATCGTTTTGCCAGCGGCGTTTGGCGTAATCCAGCGTAACCAATAATGGCTGATAGGCATTTTGCACATGAGTGAACGATCGTTTGGGCTGCTGATAGGCATCGATAATGCCCCACTTCATGTCCGGCCAATAGGTGATCAAATGGCACAGCGCAACACCGCTCACCCGCGGCTTGGCGCGTCTGAATTGCTCCACGCCCAACTGAAAAATAATGCCCTGTGCATCCTGACTGGCGTTGACAAATTCTTCCAGTGATCCGGTTCGTTCATCGTCGAAAGTGTCGAAATTTTGCATTTTCAGACGATCCAAATCGGCCCAGTGGTGCCCCCAGCTCAAGCCCGGCGGCCACAGCTCATTTTCCGGGATAAACTTTTTCAGGCTCTCAACCGAAGGCACCGAGGTGATGGCAAATTCCGGATAGATTGGATAATCCAATCCTTTTAAATAATCTTCCATCAGCCAATTGCCCATGGCGTAAAAATAAGCCAGTACGTGATCGGCTTCTTTGGCTTTGTAGCCAACGCTTCGCGCCGTCGCGTAGGTTAGCGGCGAGTCGGGCACGTAGGGCAGATTGAGATAATTTTGCACAGAATCGCCCAGCGCCAGCAGGAAATCGTTGGTGAATTTGGGATCGGTTGTGCGCAGGAAAGCCTCTTCCCCACCCTCAAGCAAAATCAGGCAGGGATGATTGCGCCGTTCTTTGATGACGGCGATGGCTTCTGCGATGGTTCCCTGTAAATAGGCTTCGTCGCGCGGCAAATTGCCAGTGCCCAGTGGAATGATATCCTGCCACACCGTCAGCCCGGCT
>QQUM01000504.1 GCA_008501545.1 Calditrichota bacterium | reverse complement strand
CCGATGTAAGCCAGATCGCCATCACCCTGATAACTCACCACAATGGATTTAGGATTTGCCATTTTATGTCCCAAAGCAACTGCCGGGGCTCTCCCATGGGCTGCTTGTGAATTGCCAACATCAAAATAATAATATAAAAATACACTGCAACCGACAGGGGAAATCGCTATTGTTCTATCCTGGATTTCCAATTCTTCGATGGCATCTGCAAGATATCTGTGAGCCAGTCCATGACCACAACCTGCACAATAATGTGTTGTATGGCCTTTTAGTCCCTCACCATGGGCGTGTCTATCAAACTTTTCATAAAAAACACCGTTCATGACAACACCTCCTCACTTGCACTTATTTTTTCGATTATTTCATTCATCTGTGGTAAAACACCGCCGAAATGTCGGATAGATTTTATTTGTGGCAGTTTATAAATTCCAGAGTTACTTAAGGCGAGTCGCATTTCATCTTCAAGCTGGCCATTGCTTGCTTCAACGACCACAATTTTCTTCGCCTTTCGCACAAGAGGTTTCAAAGCATCAATTGGAAATGGCCAAACAGTGATTGGTCTAAAAAGTCCTGCTTTTATGCCGCGACTACGCAAAGCTTGTACTGCCCCTTTGGCCATTTGTGCAGGGATATTGCAGGAGACGATTAAGACCTCAGCATCTTCACATTTAAAACATGCAGCACGTTGCTCGCTTGCTTTAATTTTCTCATATTTTTTATTCAGCATTATATTATGTTGTTCAAGATCCGGCTCGCTTAATTTGATAGATGCAATTAAATTTTTACGGTGGCTTTCATCACCATAAACTGCCCAATCCGGCAGGCCGGGTTTTGACATTTTTTTTGGAAGTTTCACAGGACCCGTCATTTGTCCTAAATATCCGTCGCCCATTACAATTACCGGATTGCGGTATTTAAAGGTTAATTCAAAAGCAAGCATGGTTAGATCGAGCATTTCCTGGGGAGTTGAAGGTGTCAATGCAATCGCATGCGTGTTGCCGTGTCCAAGTCCACGGCATACGAGTTTGAGGTCTGCCTGTTCTGGCCCTATATTTCCTAATCCTGGTCCACCACGCATGATATTGATAAACACACCGGGGACCTGTGCGCTGATCATATACGATATTCCTTCCAACATCAAGCTGAACCCGGGAGATGAAGTAAATGTCATACAAGGGAGTCCAGCACCGCCACAACCATACATCATGTTTACAGTTGCAACCTCGCTCACAGCCTGAACAAAAACACCACCCAGCCTTGGCAGCACCTTGGCCATTAGCTCCGTGCCTTCGGTTGAAGGCGTAATTGGATAACCGAAAAAGTGCCTGCATCCACCCAGAAGCGCCCCAATTGCCGCTGCGTACGTTCCTTTTATTACGAATGGCTCAGCATCCGGCATATTCAAAAGTTCACTAGGGATATTAACAGGTCTAGGTGCTGTAGTTCTTTTCTCACCAAATAATTTTTCCGGATCCTCAAGCTGAAACTCCCCTTCGAGGTGCCCTGCTCGTAACCCATATGGTTCTGGACATGCAGCCACACAAAGCCCACATCCGTTACAGATATCATAATCAATTTCAGCCGGAAAAATCCCGGAGACAGGATTAATTTCAGAACTTATATGCAGTGCATCTTTTGGGCAGGCAATTACGCAACGTCCACAGCCTTTGCAATACTCCTGCTCAAGTATTGGTTTTGGTTTGTTTTTTTTAGTTCGCATTCGAAAAATCTCCTATTCAGGTGAAACGCATAGATTGTTTCAACCGCAATTCTAAAAATTAAGCATAAAATCTTTCAAGTATGCTTTGAGTGTAATTTCGAAAACATGTAGATATGCAAATGAAGTATTATGGTTGATGAAAAAATATATGAATTCGTGTGGAATTGTTGACTTAAAAAAGAATAGATTGAAAGATCAAATAAAGTACAAGGTGAGATAAAGTGAGGAATGACTGTATGACATTTTTTTGTAATGTGATATGATAATCGGTTGATTATCAATCGGTTATGTTCGACTAAATGGTGCAGAAAAATATTCAGCACCAATTTTTGATACGGTCGGAGCATAGCAAGATGTTCAAATTAGATGTTCATTAAAATGATTCTTTTCCTAAGCAGATTAACGGAAGATCTTGCAGTAAAAATTATAAAAAAAAACCATAATCACAAGACATATTGCTTCGAACAGTTTTACACAATTGCACACAATACCTTCGAAAGCCTATAAATTTTTTATACCGTTCATTTTATTTCCTAATAATAAAACCCAACTTCAATTTTTTAAACGAAGATGTTTATTGTATTAAATTTTTAAAACAAGTTTTAAATATTTGAATAGTACATTTTTTATGATAGTGTTTCAAATTTATCTGACTAAGTAAAAAATATACCATACGTGGATGATTATCTATTTTTTTGGTATTTAACGATGGAAAATACATACAAGAAAACAAAAAACAAATAAAACTTGCACTTTACATTTATTTATTGTATAATTACAATTCACATATGACGCGGGGTGGAGCAGTTTGGTAGCTCGTTGGGCTCATAACCCAAAGGTCGCTGGTTCAAATCCGGCCCCCGCTACTAGTAATAAAAACAATGACTTAAGTTTTTTAAAGGAGCCCCTTAAAGGCTCCTTTTTTTATGCTTTTCAGGGACAGAAATGGACACATGTGGACAGATTTTAACGCTAATTTGACGCACGGTTTTTTGTAGTGAATCATTATTTGCACCTACCGGGTTTAG
>QQUM01000176.1 GCA_008501545.1 Calditrichota bacterium | reverse complement strand
TGATGAAGCAATCAAACAACTCGGCCACAAAATTTTCGATTGGTCCTGGGATTGGGGCTGGGATAAAGAATACGGCGGAATCATCCAGTTCAGGGATGCGAAAAATTTACCCGTTTCCGAATATTGGCACGATATGAAATTTTGGTGGTCGCAGTGTGAAGCCATCATCGCATCGTTGTTCGCTTTTAAAATTACAGGGGATTTTGCATACCTGGAACGCCATAAACAAATTCATGACTACACTTTCAATCTGTTCCCGGATAAGGAATACGGCGAATGGTTCGGCTATTTTCACCGCGACGGCAGGCTTTCAAACACGATTAAAGGTAACCTGTGGAAAGGCCCGTTTCATATTCCCAGGATGTTGCTCGTGTGCAGGAATTTGATAGCAATGTATTTTCTGTTGTATCAAAATTAAAATTTTTTATATTTAACTTCTAAAATATTAATCTCATCTTTACCAGCTTTCCTGCAAATGATTCAGTAAACAACAATTGTGGCAAACCGAGCGCAGCTTCGCTCACCCAGACGCTGAACTGTACACCAAGCGGTGGTGGCACCGGATTTTCTGTCGGGCCGGTCAACATTTCAGTCCCGGTGCCCACAACTCCAGGACCGCAGAACCTTTCCGGTCCGGCGACTTTGACAATTCCAGCAGGAACTGTCACGCCGGGTTTAAATTATACATGCACAGTTGTTGGCACCTATTCCGTGACATTTACAGGTGGTTCCCAGGGCAATGGAACAATTTCCGGCACCGTTGATACGGAAATTTGCATCGTCGAGCCAAGCCCGATCAATGAACTGGTGCCACATTTGGATATGTCGCTTCTACCGGTAAACAATCAACCGTTTCCCGTTTGTCGCCGTGGCGATCAGAATACCCTCTTTTATCTCATTGAAAACAACGATCCAAACGAAACTGTCACGCTCGATTTAACAACCACCGTCATTTAGGAAGCAGGCTTGCCAGATGGTGAAACGACGGAATCGGCATACAATAACGGCGTTTTTGCTATTTCAAATCCCAATGCCGATTTCTTTGCTTTCGACTTTGGAGACAATCTCGGTCCAGGCGAACTGTTGCAATACCGGCATCCTTTTGAATAACAACGTGTGTTTTGGTTTTGTGAAAAATCAGATAGGCTGCATCCACCAAAAGATTCCGGTAATCTGCTGAGAAGCGCCGAAGCCGGAATGACGCGCTGAACGATTCATACTTTAAACCTGTTGTGCAAAATAGAAGCTTAAAAATAAAATGAGTTAAATTTAGCCATGAACCAATTTTTTTGAACACGGATTATACGGATAAAACGGATTTTATGGATTTTTTTAATAAAATTAATCTGTGTTTATCCGTTGAATCCGTACCATCCGTGTTCTTTTTTAATGAAAACCAGCGAAACATCCTGATCATTTTAAGATTATGTGTAACGGGTTACTTTTAGTTGTGACAGCGTACTATAGGAACTTCACTTCAGCGGAAACAACTAAACTCCAGATTGCAGCGCTACATTTCTGTTGCGATTATAAAAAATAATGTTTATTGATAGTTACAATTCATTTTACCCTGTCTTGAATTGATTTCAGGGGTGAAAAACTCAGGATGCATTAAGGGGCCATTGCAATGCCTGAATTCACCGATTCCGTATCAAAACCACAAAAATTACTTGATCAACTCCACGCTGTTGTTCGGAAAATGCATTACAGCCGCAGAACAGGTCAGGCTTATGCTATTTGGATCAAACGATTCATTATAAAAGATCTCGACTTTGAGTACAAACAGATTACAATTCGCGCTGCTAAAGGGGATAAAGATCGCGTTACTATGCTGCCGCAAAGTCTTCTCATTCCTTTACAGAACCATATTCAAAAAGTTAAAAATCTTCATCAATTGGATTTAAAAGATGGTTATGGAAATGTTGCACTTCCATATGCATATGAAAGAAAAAATCCATCGGCGGCTTATGAATTTGGTTGGCAGTGGGTTTTTCCTGCACCGAATATTTCAACTGATCCTGAAAGTGGAATAAGAAGGCGACACCACCAGGGTGTATGGACCTGGCAACGTGCGCTACGAACTGCACGATTAAAATCTGGGATCACAAAACGAATTGGTGCGCATACACTGAGGCACTCTTTTGCAACGCACTTACTCGAAGCAGGATATGACATCCGTTCAATTCAAGAACTCTTGGGTCACAATGATGTCAGTACGACTATGGTTTATACACATGTACTCAACAAAGGTGGAAGAGGAATTGAAAGCCCATTGGACAGAAGTTGATAAGTGTCTCGCTTTCTTATGTGAGTCACATATCAACATATTGCAAATAAATTTATTTCGATTTAATTCATTATTTTTAATTAATAAAGTCAAAAATGAAAAAGTTCTTATGTGGCTTACATTTGTTATCAATAGCTTACTTATGTGAGTCACATAACAACAAGTTATGAATTTTTTAGAATCTATTTCAGTAAGTTAAGATAGTAATTCTAACTACAGGAGGTAGAAGAATGAAAAGAATACTCTTATTTCTAACCATTGTTTTTCTTTCTCATCCGTCTTTACAAGCCCAACAATGGAGCCTTGTCGGGCTAGAAGGAAGAAAAGTGAATGAAATTAAATCGGATCCACAAAATGCAAGCATACTTTATATAAGCTGCACTACAAATGGCATTACAAATGGAATCAAGGGCGGCTTATATAAAAGTGTAGATGGCGGGGCTACCTGGGAAGTCCTCGTACCT
>QQUM01000694.1 GCA_008501545.1 Calditrichota bacterium | reverse complement strand
AATCGTGGATTCGGCGGTTTATCCATCTACCTGGCACAGCGCAGCTTCTATCGGCATTGACCGGCTGGGTTATATTCACGTTGCCGGGAACATGCACAGCTCGCCGTGGCAATACCACCGTTCCACTGCACCGGAGGATATTTCCAGTTGGCAATTCCTTGGGCAATATGCCGGAGCGAACAAAGGCCACACTATCCCGGCAGCGGACGTGCGTGAGAGCTGGTTGAGCGACGGAACAGCGGTCATTCCCGGTAATCAAATTACCTATGCCTTCTTTCGAAATGATCAGCGGGGCCGGCTCTACGTCGCTTATCGTGAGTGTTATTATTGCGATCGTTCAGGCTATTACAGCCGTGAATGGTCCGGTGGTCTTTCAGCTTATGACGAACAAACACAATCCTGGGAACGAATTGGCGGTGTCCGGCCATGGGCACACGATACGGCTTATGTCGCAATCGGCATGCATTTCGCCTTTGATACACGCAACAACATGCACGTTTCCTGGATATGGTATCCCCATTACAAAAAATACGGCTCACACGACACGGCACCAAATTTCCCAACCTATGCCCGCTCCGGCGAAAGCCACAGCAATTTCCAGCGCAGCGATCTGCACGCATTATCATTGCCACTGGATTTCAGCCAAAGCGATACGCTGTGGTCCCCTTTTGATTTGAAGCAAAACAACAAAGGCTACTTCGAACGCTACACCGATCTGGCTATCGCACCAAACGGTTCGCCGTATGTGGTGTTAATGCCGAAATCAGCTTCCGAAGGCCGCAAGCGCTCCTTCACAACCTACGTGCCTGGTTTTGGTTGGATTGAACCACAGCCCATGCCATGGGCCGCAACGCGGCTGCTCATCGATAGCGAGGGCATGATGACAGCGATTTCCGGTGGCATACGTATTCATCGCAAAAAATTATCCGAGCAAAACTGGAAGACCTACAAAATTGATGTGACAAACGGCGGCTGCCTGGTCACACCGGATTATCGTTATTTCGATGAAACGGGCAAACTGCGGATTTACGCGGTGCAAAACAAGAAGGCAAAATCGGTAGGTGTGCGAATATATTCGGTAGAGTATGAAGAATAGGATTAATAAGAAAGATGTTCGGGTGTCGAGTTTACCCAGCAGATGTGGCTTTTTATTTTAAAACTTTTGTCCACGAATTACACTAATTTCACGAATGGTTATTTTTCCAACACGTAGGATTTAAAAAAATAGTGCAGATTAGTGCAATTCGTGGATAAAATGCTATTTGTATTATTCTTCTGTTTCTTTCACCAGCCGCATTGGTTTCAGGAACATGCCACACTCAGCGCATTTCCCGGCTTCAGCCTGGCGCACGTGACTATGTGTCAGCATCGGGCAGCCGTAATATTCCATTTTTTCTTCCGTGGTGACAACACCGGCAACCAACGCCATACCACATTCACTGCATTTTCCCGGTTCAGCACTATGCATATTTTTGTGCTCTTCCATCGGGCAGGTATAGTATATTACTTTTTCACCACTTGCAGTCATTTCCTGTTTCATTTCTCCGGGAATCATTTTCTCCGTATCCTGGTCCTGCTTCTGCTGGCATGCTGTCAATACGAGTACTGCCAACAAAGCAAGAATTTTAATTAAGCGCATATTTCATCCTTTCGGTTTTATGATTTCAACTATTTCAAACTCATTTCGTCCATTTCGACATGTCCAACGCTGGTTCCCAACGTGAATCCGGTTCGAAATATTCCCAGAGAAGCCGAGAAACAGTGCGTAATAAAACATAACCGGTATTGTCGTGCTCCCAACTCGTGTCTTTCTGGTTCTTCGTAATAAGTGAAAAAACATAATCTCCGGATGGCGCATTCACCAGAACCACTTCCGAGCGCGACTGACTCACTGCGCCCTGTTTCGAAGCAGCCTGCACCCAGGGTGGAATTTGCGACAGAGCTTCGCCGTTCCAGTAAATATTGCAGAGCACACGGTACATTTCTTCGCTTGCCGCCCGAGATACGATCGTGCCTTCGCGGATTTGCAGCAGCAAAGTCGCCATTTCAGCGGGCGTTGTTTGCCCCCAACCGTATTTTTTCCAGGCTTCTTTTCTCCCTGGCGTTCTTGAATTGACACGTGTGCCAGAAAAGCCATTCTCCACCAGAAACTGATTGATCGCTTCGCCCCCCCCGGCCATGCGCTGGCACCACAAGCTGGCCGTGTTGTCGCTCGTTGTAATCATCAGCATCACAACTTTACTCAAGACAATTTTTTCACCATCTTTAAATGAGCCGAGAATATCAGCTCCCGGGTAATACAGCGAATCCTTGTACACCACCTCATCCCGATAGGATAACTCCCCTTTCTCCAATCTATCAAAAAGTTGCAGCAGAATGGGCACTTTTATCATGCTCGCTGTGGGAAAAAGTGAATCCGCGTTGATGGCAGCTTCGCGACCACTTGGGATGTGATAAACGTAGATCCCGACATCCCCTTCAAAATCCTTGATGGTGGTTTTTAGTTTTCCCAACAGCACAGTGTCCGTTCGCTTTTCTCCCGCAAAACCGGGCATCATGGCTATGAGACAATTGCCGAGCACGAGCCAGGCAAGACTCAAAATTGCAAGACGGAACCTTCGATTCCTCATCATCGCACCTCACAAAATACGTCAACTGAAAATTGGATTCTCATTTATCCGACGGTCCCTCGACCGGTTCCTGTGCGAAAATCATATTCAGATCCAAAGATACTGTGTGGAATGAAATACACG
>QQUM01000075.1 GCA_008501545.1 Calditrichota bacterium | reverse complement strand
CCGGAATTCCGACATAAATACAATTTTCCGACGCATATTGAATATGGGCCGGGAGCCATGCTTGCACTGCCAAAATTGATTAAAAACACTGGCCTCACGAAAGGATTGCTGGTCACTGATCCCGGCATTGAAAAAGTCGGGACAGCGGATGTGCTGTGTGATGCCTTTGCAAAGGAAAATATGGAAATCGTGACATTCAGCGACGTGCAATCGAATCCCACGGACGACGAGGTTTATCGCGGTACCGATGTTTACAAAAATATGAAGTGTGAGTTTATCGTCGGCTTGGGTGGCGGTTCGCCAATCGACGCGGGCAAAGCGATGAAATGCCTTGCAACACACGAGGGCCCGTTAGAAAAATACGATGACAGTAAAGGCGGCGATCGATTCGTCACCAATGAAATGCCACCGTTCTACGCCATCCCGACGACTGCTGGAACCGGCAGTGAAGTTGGCCGCAGCGCGGTCATTACCATTGGTAAAACCAACAAGAAAACTATCATTTTTGCACCCACACTCATGCCGGATATCGCTGTACTTGATCCCGACGTCACCCGCTCGTTGCCACCACACCTTACAGCCGCAACCGGTGTCGATGCTTTTGTGCACAATCTGGAAGCCTACCTTATGCCGGAATTTCATCCATTCGCGGATGCGTTGGCAAAAGAAGCGTTGCAACGCATTGTTGTCAATTTGCCGGAAGCAGTAAAAAATGGCGACGATATAAAAGCACGCGGAGAAATGCTTGTGGCCTCCGCTATGGGCGCGACAGCTTTTCAAAAAGGACTCGGCATCAACCATTCCATCGCCCATGCGCTCGGTGTGATTTTCAACATGCACCACGGGCTCGCCAATGCGGCGGTTCTCATTGAAGTGATGAAATACAACGCTGAACAAAAAGCGTCTGCGGATAAATTAGCGTCATTGGCTTACATTTTCGGTGTGGAAAATGACGCGCACGCTGTGCTTGCGGCAATGCAGGATTGGCAAGTCTCCCTTGGTTTGCCCGTCGATCTCAAGCAATTCCAGATTAAGAAATCAGACATACCTGCAATTGAAGAATATGCATTGGGTGATCCATGCTGCGCGTTGAATCCGCGTAAAGTTGAAAAAGGGGATGTTGCAAAGATACTGGAAAATTTACTCTGAACCGGAACGACGACATGATAAAAGGACTGACATTCGATCTCTGGGACACGGTATTCATAGATGATTCTGATGAAGCAAAACGCGAAGCCGCCGGACGGCCAACAAAGCCTGTCGAGCGACGCCAATTGGTGCATCAATTTATTAATAAACACAAACCTGTTTCACTGGAAATGGTGACCGCCGTTTACGATGCAGCTGATGCGGCATTCCGCAAGATCTGGCACGAACAATTCGTTACGTGGACAGTTCACGAGCGGTTGTCAATTCTGCTAAAAGGCCTTAAAGTTGAATTGCCTGAAAATGAGATGACCGAACTTGTGCGCTTGCATGAAGAGATGGAACTGGAATTTAAGCCGGATTTCATCGCTGGTGTTCATGATCCGATTCGAACGTTAAGTGAGAAATACAAACTCTGTGTGATCTCCGACACAATTTTCAGCCCGGGACGCGTTTTGCGGGAGCTGCTTGCATCTGAAAATATTCTCGAGTTCTTCGACGGGTTTGTTTTTTCCGATGAAATTGGTTACTCGAAGCCACACCCGGAAGTATTTAAAAACGCTGCTCAAATTCTCGGATTACAAATGAACGAATTGGTGCATATCGGTGACCGGGAACATAATGATATTAAAGGAGCGCACAAGCACGGATTGAAAGCAGTTCTGTGCACAGCTGCTATCGATCGCGACAGTGCCAACACCAAAGCCGACGGTATGTTTTCGGATTACCGTGACTTACACAAAATCATTGATGACTTGGCATAGCCTGGCGTATTGAAGTGATTTGCAAAAGTAATGTCCGATGTTGTCATTCTCGATGCCTGCTTTTTAGGCGCGCCGGAATCTCCTCGAGGCTACCATGAACTGTGAGATTCCGGGATTCGATAAAAAACATCGAACCCAAGCTGAAAGCCGGCGAAGTAAAACGCTTTTTGTTTTACACAGTAAAATGACTGCCAGATAGTGCTCATAAGTCAAAACTTTTGCAAATTGCTATATTCAATTTAACAATTTAACAACGTACCTGGGAAATACATGACAAAACAGCCTAATTTTTTAATCATAGACAGCTATTCGGCAGAGAGCCGTGCACAATTTGATACCGTCGGCATGACACTCGCCGGTGATCTCTATGCAAAAATGTTGAAGCGAGTCTTACCCAACGCAACCTGTAAAATTTTTTACTCCGGAGATGACGGGCAATCATTTCCGGATAAAGATGGTCTGGCGCATTATAAAGGCGTGTTATGGCCTGGCTGCAACTTAACGGTTTATGATGAAAAAGACCAACACGTGAAAAGAATTCTCGATTTCGTCACGCTGTGCTTTGAAACCGGTGTTCCCCAGTTTGGCAGTTGCTGGGCAGCACAAATTGCTGTTTATGCTGCCGGTGGGGAGGTCAAACCGCATCCGAGAGGCCGTGAGTTTGGCGTTGCACGTAAAATTTATTTGTCCAATGCGGGAAAGAAACATCCGATGTATGCAGGAAAACGAGCTGCTTTCGACGGTTTCACCAGCCATGATGATGAAATTACCCGCTTGCCTGCAGGATCGGTTTGCCTTGCATCGAATGAGTTTACCGAAGTGCAGGCAGTGGATGTGAAATAC
>QQUM01000726.1 GCA_008501545.1 Calditrichota bacterium | reverse complement strand
AAAAATGAAATTGATCGTGGTCAAAGGCCCTGTGATTTCTACTTATAATCATCACCTGTCAGACTCTTGAGCACCGATTCCTGCCAGCCACGAAGCTGCTGCTCCAAACTGTCGGCTATCCCTGGCATTCTTTTGGTCAGATTGATTTTTTCAGAGGAATCTGCACGCACATCGAACAGCTCTCGTGACAATTCATGCCCAGGTTGTCCGTCAATCACAAGTTTATAGCGATTGCCTAAAAGAACGCTTGCACCCGAAAAATGCTGTTCACCAATTTCATTTTGGTGGAAATTGCGAAAATTGCGTGTATAATGTCCACCCGCCATTTTCACGAGTGGTGTTGTTCCTTTCTGAAGTTCGGGCGCAATATATGGTTTTGAACGCAATTCTGCATCAGTATTGAATTGCCAGAAAAGAATTGGATCCGGTCTTTCCTTCATTTTTCCATCGAGCAGCGGTTTCAGACTGATCCCATCCAGGGGACGATCCGGGACTGGCAAACCAACGATTTCACAAATGGTAGGTAATATATCACTGGTCACCGTATTGACAGGTGATCTTTTCGGATGATTTATCTTTTCAGGCCATTCAATAATTCCCGGAACCCGAATGCCGCCTTCGTAAACGCTGCCTTTTTTACCACGAAAAGGCGAAGTTACAATGCCGTCGCCTGAGGTACCGTTATCGCCGCAGTACCAGATGATGGTATTTTGGCGTAACCCGGTTTTAGCAAGCCAGTCACGCAGGTGACCAATAGCACGGTCCATTGCCGTAATTTCCGCATAGCGTTCCTGCAGTACTTTGTCGAGCGGTCTTTGTGTTGGCCGTCCTGTTTCGTTGGAGGTCAATCGAAAAAGCTGCTCCTTGTATTTGGCTGGCAAATTTTCATAAAGGGCGAGGTCTTCTTGCAACCCGCTGTATGGTTCGTGGGGTGATCCAAACCATACAACAGCAAAAAACGGGCGCTTGTTTTTCTTCGCCTTTTCGATAAAATGAATTGTTTCATCTATGATGATTTTTGAACTCTCGCCATGGAATTGTTCAGGCGGTCCACCATTGCGTGAAAAATATGGATTGAGCTCGAAAAAATTATCATGGGAAAGCCATTCATCGAATCCCATTGCGCCCGGATTGGTTGGCGACGCTGCCTTTACGGGCCCCAAATGCCATTTTCCAAAATGGCCGGTAGCGTATCCGGCTTCACCAAGTATCTGTGTTATGGTGATTTCTTCCGGTCGAATAGAACGGTTTGGTGTGAACGTGCCATAGCGGTTGGGATGTCGCCCGGTGAGCACACTCCCGCGAGTTGGTGAGCATGTTGGATGCCCAGCATAAAAGCGATCCAACTGCAATCCTGAAGCGGCCATTTCATCCAGAACCGGCGTTTGCAAATGTGGGTGCCCGTTGTAACCTGTTTCGTCCCAGCCGTGGTCGTCGCCCATGAGTAAAATTATGTTGGGGGCCGGTTCAGTACACCCGGCGAGGGCGAAGAGCAATGAAATATACAGGATCAATAGACCGCGATTTTTTAATTGAATGAAAGCGTTAATCTTTTCCTCCTTTTTTCCTGTTTTTTGAGAACATTGATTTATAGCAAAATCACAAGGATCGGGATACGGCATGCCAACCTCGAAATGCCACATACTTCACGTGCATAAAATCAAGGTCTGTAAATTCCATTTCCCGGTGTGTGCAAAGTGAGTGGCACTATTCCTCATTTCACCAGCAATAATTTAATGCTTTGCACCTGATTTCCAGCCTGCAATTTACAAAAATATACACCGCTGTTCATACCTTGCGCGTGCCACAGTACGGTCTGTTGTCCAGCAGGTCGTCGTTCCTGAAGCAACTGAACCACTATTCGACCAGTTACATCATAAATCGTTAATTCGACGAAGGCGGGTTTATCGAGCACAAAGGGAATCTTCGTCGATGGATTAAACGGATTGGGATAATTGGGATACAAATGAAATTCAGGACTTTTCCTCTTTATTTGTTCATCATTCTCCACGGAAGATGGCATTCCTTGTCCCGAAGCAAAAATTGATACTGGATAGTTTGTGTAATCGTTAGTATAAACCAACAAAGTATCACTGAAAAATCTGTTAATCGAAGAAACTTTGCATACAGGGCACAAATCGGCAGTTGTAAAAATTAGTGATGCGGAATCACCTGGTAAAATCGTTAATTTATTTTCCAGAGATTCATATATATTGTGGTTTTTATAAACATACCAGATAAATGATGAATCATTGTGTATGGCTTCCACCCTATAGGCATAATAACTGGTAGGTTCTATCTGCTCAATCGCTAAAGTTCCATCCCCTTTGTTAAATATGACAAGCGTATCGAGGCTTTCCGCCGTTTCAAAGTAGAGTGAATCCGATTCAATTTCGATCAAAGGTTGCGCTACATCAATTATTGGGAATTGACTTCGCAACATACCCTTGTCGGTTCCTGCAAACAAATAATTGTTATAATCTTTAAAGAGGCAATTAACCGTGCTCGGACCTGGACTATCGTCGATCACCTGCTCCCAGGTATCACCATGGTCTACAGAGCGAAATAGTGCGCCTGTATTTGTACTTGCAAATACATCATCATTGTCTGCAACAAATAAAGATGAACTAAACTCACCCTGTCTGAAATTGGTCTGCAAGGTTTCCCAATTTTCTTCATTTTGTTTAATTCGAAAAAGGTCACCGGATGTTGCTGCGAAAAGATTCCCGCCAGAAGCATATTCAAGCGACTGAACCGCACTATTAA
>QQUM01000217.1 GCA_008501545.1 Calditrichota bacterium | reverse complement strand
CCGGTGGCGCTTTGGCAGTGAACGAGGGCGATCAAATCGTGCCGATAGCCAATGCGCTGCAAGATAAATTTGACTTGATTGTCGCAACCCAGGACTGGCATCCGGCTGATCACGGCAGTTTTGCTGCAAATCATGCAGGGAAAAATCCAGGGGAAGTAATCGATTTAAACGGTCTTGATCAAATTCTCTGGCCAGTCCACTGTGTTCAAGGGAGTGACGGTGCAACGTTTCATCCGGATCTCAAAACCGATAAAATTGCGAAAATCCTGTACAAGGGTACCGATGCCGGCATTGACAGCTACAGTGGTTTTTTCGATAATGGCCACAAAAAAGCAACGGGCCTGGCAGATTATCTCCAACAAAAAGGCGTAACCGAAGTCTTTATCACCGGACTAGCAACGGACTACTGTGTCAAATTCACGGCCCTTGATGCCATCGATCTTGGATTTAAAACCAACGTATTCATCGATGCATGCCGCGGTGTTGAGCTTGCTCCCGGCGACGTAGAGAAAGCAATTCGTGAAATGAAAGAAAAAGGTGTGCAGATTCTTGACAGCAGTGCCGTTCTATAACAAAAAAGTCCGTGGTACAGAAAGTAAGTTATTTTGTTTTGATGTTTTGATGTTTTGATGGAATCGTCTGCTGGATAATTGAGGGAATAATCTGTGTTAAAAAATCGCTTATTTCGCTGGATTGTTGGTCCGACCCTATTTGTATGTAGTGTTATTCTTCTCGGCAACATCTGGATGATTATACAGACGGATAAATATATTTATGAAAAAGAGCAACTCAGCGAATTACAGGAAATGCAGACAGGCCTTGTTCTGGGAACGTCGCGTTTCCGTTCAAATGGACATGCAAATCCCTATTTTGAGAATCGGATCAAGGCAGCGACTGAACTCTATCAAAGCAGCAAAGTAAAGCACCTGTTGCTCAGCGGTTCTTCACAGGAGACGTACTACAATGAGCCGCAGACCATGCGCGAAGCTCTGCTCGAAAATGCGATTCCAGACAGTATCATCACCATGGATCCTGAAGGTTTGCGCACCATCACGTCCATTCTGCGTGCCCACAAAACCTTTGGTCTGGATTCGGTTCTGGTGATTTCAAATCGTTTTCATCTTTATCGTGCAATTTTTATCGCAGAAAAACATGGCATGTACGCCAGAGGTTATGCTTGTGACTATGTGCCTTTTCAAACTGCCTTCCCCACCCGCATACGCGAATTGATAGCCCGTATACGTGCCCTTGTTGATCTTTATATTTTTCCCACTTCAAGTATTGATTTAACAGCTCCTTAAATCTTATTCTCATTCCTCTATTTTTTTTATTCTTTTCGAAATCTGTCCTTTTAAATCCTATTTTAATTTTGTAGTTTATGGCATCAAAAAACCAGGCTATCTTTACCTGTTGTTCCAAAATTTCAAGGGTTGGTGTCATGACAAAAAAAGAATACAATCCATTCGAAACCGCGCAAAAGCAATTTGACAAAGCCGCTGATTTACTCGACCTAAATTCCACAACTCGTGATTTATTGCGTAATCCGACAAGGGAATTCAACTTCATTATTCCTGTGCGTATGGATGATGGAACCAAAAAAATATTCCGCGGATTTCGTGTGCAGCATAACGATGCACGCGGCCCGGCGAAAGGGGGAATACGATTTCACCCTTTGGAAACCATTGACACGGTGCGTGCTCTGGCCATGTGGATGACCTGGAAAACAGCTGTCGCCGACCTTCCGTTAGGCGGAGGAAAGGGTGGAGTTATTTGTGATCCGCATAAATTAAGTTCCAGCGAGCAGGAACAACTTTGTCGAGGATGGGTGCAACAGGTCATTAAAAATGTTGGGCCATACACGGATGTGCCCGCTCCGGATGTGATGACCAGCGCACAGCACATGCTTTGGATGCTTGACGAATACGAAAAAATTATCGGTGAACGCCGCCCGGGTTTTATCACCGGCAAACCTGTCGGAATGGGTGGTTCCCTGGGCCGAAAAGAAGCAACCGGCTACGGTGTCATGATCACCGTGCGTGAGGCGCTTAAAGAACTGAATATCAGGCCAGAGAACACACAAGCCAGTTTCCAGGGATTCGGCAACGTATCGCAGTTTGCGATCGAACTTTACCAGCAAATGGGAGGAACGGCAACATGTGTATCCTGTTGGGATCAGGATGACAATCAAAGCGTTTCTTTTAAAAAGAAAACCGGCATCGAATTAGATGAACTGCGCACTGTCACAGATGCATTTGGAGGAATAAACAAAGCCAAAGCCATAGATTTGGGTTATGAACTATTGCACGGTGATGCCTGGCTTGAACAGGATGTTGATATTCTCGTACCTGCAGCACTTGAGAGCCAAATTCACGATGAAAATGTAAACTCGATCAGCAATCACGTGAAGATATTTGCTGAGGGCGCCAACGGCCCAACAACTCCTGCTGCAGACCAGATTATAAAAGATAAAAATATTTTTGTGATTCCCGACCTGCTGGCAAATGCCGGCGGCGTCACCTGTTCCTATTTCGAGCAAGTGCAAAGCAACTTGAATTATTATTGGGGAAAAGATGAAGTACTTGGCAAGCTGGATATCAAAATGACTGCAGCATTCATTGCTGTGAGTGATTTTGCGAAAAAGAATAAACACTACATGCGTGATGCAGCAAATGTAATTGCCGTTGATCGCGTTGCCCAGGCATGCAAGGATCGCGGCTGGATTTAAATTAATACTGAAGCTAAGTTAAGCAGAGTATGCAATTCCAAAA
>QQUM01000143.1 GCA_008501545.1 Calditrichota bacterium | reverse complement strand
CTGAATAAGATGAGTGCAGAAGAAGCCAGTCCGAAAACCGAACACAGCGTGACTTTCAAAGATTTGCAGCCTGATACAAAATATGCCTTCCGCATCATTTCACAGAATGCAGCGGGAGTGTATACCATTCATGCAAAAAATCATTTTACAACCGTCGAAAATGGCACGCGGGCAATAGCGCATGTTCAGCATATATTTGATGATAATTGTGTGAAATGCCACACCGGCACACAACCACCGGCGAATCTCAACCTTGAAACAGGCCAGGCTTGGAATAATCTGTATGACATGCCGGCTGTTAAAGCACCGCAATGGAAGCGGGTTGTTGCAGGGGATCGGGAAGCGAGCTGGCTGTTTGAAAAAATAACCAATGCACATCCTGCAGTGGGGACGCAGATGGGACGGCTCTCTGATGGCGATATCGAACTGATCGGACAATGGATCGACCAGGGGGCGCACCGAGAAATCGAAACGCCGTTGCCGTTGCTGCAGATTTTAACCAGTGAACTTCCTGAAGGTGAGATTAACCTGGCCTATGCGGCTAAAATAAATGGCACCGGCGGTAATCCGCCCTGGCATTTTGCCATCTCCCGCGGTGCGTTACCGCAAGGTTTGACGCTCGATGCGGAAACCGGCATTATCGCTGGTGTTCCGGCGGAAAGAGGCAGTTTCGAATTCAAAATTGAACTCATTGACAGTTTCGACGATCCGGACAGCACCTGTCAGGAATTCACGATTAATATAAATCCTGAAAGCATAAAATGGCAGGTGCCGGCAGAATTTCAACTGCAAACAGTGGCCACAGATTTCGACCGCCCGACAAGCATTGCTTTTGCGCTGCAGTCGAGCGAAGAAACCAGCACACCGTTGTTTTATGTTGCCGAACGATTTGGCACTATTCTTACTGTCGCACAGGATTATTCCAAACAGGTTTATGCCTGGAACCTGCTGAATTTTGATCCCAACGGCAATTTCCCCGACAGCGGCCATATGGGTTTATCCGCATTGTGTGTCGATCCGCAAAGCGGGGATCTCTTTGCAGCAGCTGTATATGATTCAGCCGGATTCAAATTGGCAAAAATTATCCGGTTCCAAAGCCAGGATAGCGGACGCACAGCCGCGCAACAGGAAACCATTCTGTCGGGCATCGCTGCCCGCATGTCGCACGGCATAAATGAACTTGCCTTTGGCCCTGACAGCAAACTTTACGCCCTCGTCGGGGACAACTGGCAACCGGAGCTGGCTGAAGATTCGGATTTCGCCAATGGCAAAGTCCTGCGCATGAACAGCGATGGCTCGGCGCCAGATGACAATCCGTTCAGCAATTCTATTGTCTATGCCATGGGGTTACGAAATCCGTCTGGTCTTGGCTGGAATGAGGACGGTGTCATGTATCTCGCCGACCGCGGACCCGACGGCGATGACCGCATCGTGCGAATCGAAGCGGGCAAAGCTTACGGCTGGCGCCACATTTCGCCCGATCTTGCGCACGATGCGATCAAACTTTGGGAAGATGCAGTAAATCCAACCACTATGCAGATTGTGCCTGAAGAGTTCTACTTTCCGCGTGCCTTTGCCAATCGGCTTCTGCTTGGCCTGGGTGGGCAAACCGACTTTTTCGACGCCGGCGATTATTCGCGGGAAATTCGCATGCTGCAATTTACCAGCGACGACTCCGTACTTGTGGATGAACCATTCCTGACGTACACCGGTGGCGGACAAATGAGTATCCGGGGCTTGGCCTTCGGTGATGGCGGATTGTATTTCTGCAATTATTTTGGCGAGAATGGCATCGACGCCAACAACAATACCCATGCGAATATTTATAAATTACGCTGGACACCGGCGGACAGCATTCCACCGGCCATCACCGGCATTGAATTTGAATCCATCACCGATACGGCTGCGACAGTTCTCGTTACTGTTGATGAACCGGTAAAAGCGCAAATTCTCTTCGGGCATGCACAGGATTCGTTGGCTGTATTCCTGCCCTACGGTGACTTTGCTGAACAACACAGAATTGTATTCGAAAATCTTGCTGCCGATAGTAATTACTTTTATCAATTCACCCTTGAAGATCAGACCGGCCACCGCACAATCAGCGCGGCGCATTTTTTCCGTACGCGTTTGAATAACAGTGACACCACTGATATCACAATCCAAATCGCGAGCATGTCTCTGCGTTCGGGACTTGTGATTGAACTCGAAGATGGCACGTTACAATTGTCGAACGGTGGATCTGTTGCAGAAAATGTGTATTTGCCACTTGCCGGGGATTACCGCTTCATCCTGCATGCGAACGCCGACAGCGCTTCTGTCGCATGGCCGGAATTAAGCTTGTTTGTGGATGGCGAGCTTGTCTCCGGGTTTGAAATCAACAAAACCGAAGACGATAATTATGTTGCAAATTTTTCTCTCGAACCGGGCTTGCACAACATCGCCATTGCCAACACCAGCGATACCACCGGCGCCCAAACGCTGCTGGTCATCGACTGGCTGCGGGTGGATAATACGAATGTTCCACTCGGTATTTCCGAAGAGAGCCACTTGTCCCTACCGGATGCGTTCGCGTTGTCGCAGAATTATCCCAACCCGTTTAATCCTGAAACCACGCTCGATCTCTCGTTGCCTGCAAACGGTGAAGTCACCGCGCAACTTTACAATGTCCGTGGTCAGCTTGTCAGTACTGTATTTGAAGGCCCTGTGGCAGCAGGCCAGAAAAAACTCGTCTGGAATGGTCGTGATGGAAAAGGGGAGACGGTCGTGAGTGG
>QQUM01000782.1 GCA_008501545.1 Calditrichota bacterium | reverse complement strand
TCCCAGGTGCGACCTGCTTCCGCGAATGTCAGTGCATAGATCGTCGGATTTGGTGAAATTGGAACACGTAATTCAAGTGAATATTTCATCATGGCTGTACCACCGTTTCGGTCCACATTGTTGCTGCTATTACCCAGTGGATCATCATAACCACGAAGTGGTATCGAGCGTGTTAAACCTTCACCGCCCATAAAGAATTTTTCAAGATAGGGAATAAAGGCATTTTTTCCAAAATCTTTGATGATTCCCGCGGTAAAATCCGAGCGCATAACCAGCGTCCACATCAATGGTGTAAACCACTCTGCCTTGAACTGGTGTTTGTGAAAATTCACCGTTCCACCAAGGACACCGCCGCTCACTTCTGTCGAAATAGAAAATGCTGAACCCTCAGTTGGGAATTCGACGCGGTTTAAACTGTTTCTTGAAATGATCTGGGTTATACTGCTTGAAGTTTGCGGATAGACATCTTCAAAATAGGCTGTATTCACCGAACTGGAAAACCAGGTTTGAAAATCAGAAAGATTTGTCTTGTCGATTCGATAAATCCAATCTCCCCGGAAGTAATTATCCGGCCATTGAAATCTGCGACCGATACGTAACGATGCACCCCGTGATTCCTGTCGATAGCCAGCATATGTCGGGGAACGTTCCGTGTCATAAACGCTAAATCCGGCCAGTGTCGGTGTATCCATCAACCATGGCTCGGTGAAATTAATCTGAAAGGAGCGGTAGTAACGGCCAAAATTCCAGTCGAAGCCTATTTGCTGGCCACCACCAGCAAAATTGTTCATGTTAACGCCGATACTTCCAATAATTTTATCGCGCTCGCTCCACCCTGCTGACATATTTGCCGTACTGGTTCCTCTTTCTTCCACTTCAATAACAATATCAATGTTTTCGTCATCAACCGTTTCAATAGTCGGATTGACATTTGCGAAATAGTTCAGAACCCACACTTCACGCTGGCTCCGCATTAACAATGCCTTGCTGAATGTTTGCCCCGGAAACATGTGCAATTCGCGGCGGATCACTTTATCCTTCGTCGTTGTATTGCCAACGATGCGAACTTTTCGGACTTTTACAGGTTTTTCTTCATTAATCAGAAAGGTCAGGTCGACAGTGTCGGTTGCGACGGGTGTTTCCTGAGGAATGATGCGCGCGTAAATGTATCCGGCATCATAATACAGCGTGCCCAGCTTTTCAGAGACGACTTCCATAAGCTTTTCTGCGTTGTAAATGTCACCTTTTTTGATATCCGCCGCCACATAAAGCTGTTCTGCTGTGTAGAGTTTGTTTCCGTCAAATTTTATCTTGCCAAACTTGTACTGTATTCCTTCCTGAACCCAGATATCGATAAACATATCTTTTTGTTCCGGGCCATAGGAGAGTGAATCCCGCAGAATTTCTGCATCACGGAATCCTTCTTTCCGGTAGAAATCAAGCACCAGTCCCTTGTCGGTCGTAAACTTTTCGGGATCAAAATCTGCGCCTCGCCACCAGGTGTCTTCCTTGGTATCCTCAAATTGTTTTCGAAGCTTTTTGTTGCTGAAATTCTGATTCCCATGGAACCGGATTTTTTGTACCTGAACTTTATTGCGTTCATTAATCGTAAAACGAACGACAATATGATTTGCCCGCGTTTCAGATGGTGTCGAGGTGGTTTCAACATCGGCCAACAAATAGCCTTTTTCCTTGTATAAATCGAGGATTGTTCGCCGCATGTGATTAATTTTAGCGGGACCCAACATTTGTCCGGGGTAAAAATCAATTTCCTTTTTAATGTCCTTGGATTTGATCTTTTTATTGCCCTGAAGCTGCACTTTTTCCAGATGCGGGAACTCATTAATTTTCAATCGCAGGTAAAGCCCATTTCCAATCTCTTTATCAAGAAAAAACTGGATATCGCTAAACATACCCAAATCCCACAACTGCCGGATTGCATTCTGAATATCGTCACCACCTATTTTCGAGCCTTCCGTAAAGCCGGCGGTAAATTTAATCAATCCCTCGTCAGTTGTCTTGTTTCCCTCAATAACAAAACTTAATACTTCTGCTTTCCGGTTGCCTTGTGAAAACGCGATAACGGGAAGCAAAATCAGCATATAAATGAGAGGAAACTTAGGTAAGAATCTTAACATTTTTCTCCTTAAATTTTTACAAAAATTGTGGCCAAAGTACAAAAGTTAGACCACAATGTAAAGCAAAAAGTTCTACTTAAATTTATGAATTTTTTCCAGTTTCAGGCATGCATTCAGCCCTGTCAAAATGGGAATGTATACCGGATAAGTATATTTTTATCCTGCCTGCTTTTTGGCAGAAGATAAGTTGCTTCGTTGTACTTATAACCCAGTTGCAAAAGAAGGCTGGGATTAAACCTGTATTCCAAATCCAGAGAATGTTTCAATTCGATCGTATTCGGCAATAAAAAATTTAATTCCCCGGGCGCATCATTATTTGTTGCAAACCTTCCTGTGTACAAAAAGTACATCTTGTTTGAAATATATTTTCCTAATGTCAGCTGCGTGTTTTGCAAAACTCTTGTCGTAAAATCTGAATAAAGTGGACTTCTGTTGAGAAAATTTTGTGTAAACCGGGAATTAAAGCGTACAACATCCAGGCCGAGTGAACGCTCCAGTGTCCGCTCAACCGGTCGCAGAAGCGGGCGCAAAAACAGATTCTCTGTACTCGCTCCGATTATATTTGTTGTACGGTCACGATCTACAATATCCTCCGGGTCGTAGCCCAGCATAGACAGCACATGCATTTGTGAG
>QQUM01000577.1 GCA_008501545.1 Calditrichota bacterium | reverse complement strand
AAATTTTGAGAGGATGACAATGCACGTACAATGGATCCTGCGCATAGGCGTTTTTGGTACTTTCCTTGGGCATGGTGTTTATGCGCTGTATGTGAGAGCAGACTGGATTATCTTTCTGACGACTGTGGGCTTTTCACAGGAAATGGCGGCCAACCTCATGCCGGTTATCGGGATAATCGATATTGTGATCGCCCTGCTTGCCCTGATAAAACCGATGCGTATCGTGTTTATTTATGCGTTTATTTGGGCATTGGCAACGGCAATTATGCGACCAGTTATAGGGATGCCAATTTGGGAATTTGTTGAGCGGAGTGCCAATTGGGCTGTTCCACTATCACTCGTTTTTATGTTTGGTTGGCCCAAAAACTTCAAGCAATTATTTAATTAGAACGTGTTATCTTTTACAAAGGAGGAAATACAATGCGATCCAGATCATTTTTTATTCTATTCATAGTGACTGCCCTGACGGTTTTTGTGCTTTTCCCGGCATGTGAAAAACCACAACAGGAGTCCGGCCCGAATTCGCTGAGTGAAGCGGAAAAAACAGCAGGCTGGACTTTGTTGTTCGATGGCAAATCGCTTGACAAATGGCACGGCCTTGGCCAGGCGTCGTTTCCTGATGAGTACTGGATAATCGAGGGTGATGCTATTAAAAAACTGGCACAGAAAGACGGCCCGAAAATGCCAGATGGGCAGCCAAAACAAGGTGGTGATCTGATCACAAATGAAGCATTCGATAATTACGAATTTTCATTTGAATGGAAAATATCAGAAGGCGGGAACAGCGGTATTAAATACAATGTCTCTGAAGAATTGTCGACTTCTCGCGAACCAGTCCATGGCGCCCTGGGGTGGGAGTACCAGGTGCTTGATGATGAGAACCACAGCGATAATGTTAATCCAACACACCGGGCAGGTTCCCTTTACGATATTCTTCCGCCAACGAACAAAACACTCAAGTCAGTCGGCGAGTGGAATCAGTCACGAATCGTTGTTAATGGTACTCACGGCGAGCACTGGTTAAACGGCACAAAAGTCGTAGAGTACGATACCGACACCGCAGAATTTGATTCGCTCTACCAGAAAAGCAAATATTTTAAAATTGAGGGTTTTCGTGAGAAAAAAACAGGCCACATTGTTTTGCAGGATCACGCCGATGCGGTCTGGTATCGTAATTTGAAAATCCGTGAATTATAATCCAGATTATTGGCAAATATAATGAATGTTTCTCGAACAAGGATTGAACAGATAGAACGGATTATCACAGATGAATTTGAGAATTTCAGTGTTTATCTTAAACACTTGAGTATAAGAAAAACCTGTTTTCATCCGTCAAATCCGTTCTATCCGTGTTCATGTCTTTTAAATTGAGGTTAACATGGAAAAAATTCGTTGGGGAATATTAAGCACCGGTTCCATCGCCAACAGTTTTGTCAAAGACCTGCAACATGTGCCTGATGCCGAAGTTGTGGCAGTTGGTAGCAGAACGCAGGAAAGTGCGGATAAATTCGCGGATACATATAACATTCCAAAACGCTATGCATCCTACGACGCTTTGGCGAAGGATGCTGACGTTGAGGTGATTTACATCGCAACACCCCATTCCATGCACGCAGAAAACGGCATCATGTGCATGCGAGCCGGAAAAGCTGTTTTATGCGAAAAAGCTTTTACCATCACTGCAAGCGAAGCGGAACAAATGATTGCTGTTGCCCGCAAGGAAAAAGTCTTTCTCATGGAGGCATTGGTCACCCGGCATTTTCCCGTTATTCATAAAGTGCTTGAATGGATCAAGGACGGCTTGATTGGCGAAGTGCGCATGGTGCACGCCAATCGCTGCGCCCGTGGTCAATTTCGCCAGGAGCAGCGCCATCTCAATCCCGAACTCGGTGGGGGCAGTTTGTTGGATGTGGGGATTTACGTCATCGGATTCGCTTCGATGATCTATGGCAAGCCTCCGGTCGATGCTGTCGGCTACGGCCATGTTGGTGAGTTTGGTTCCGATGAGCAGGGTGCGACGCTATTGCAGTATGACAATGGAGCGTTGGCAGTACTCAGTTTCGCATTGCGTACTGCAGCAGTAAACGAAGCCTACATTTACGGAACCAAAGGGCACATCAAGTTGCCGGATCTATTTGCTGTACCTGAAAAAGCTATTCTCTGCGTTGATGGCGAGGACAAAGTGATTTTTGAAGAAGCGCTCGTTGGCAATGGCTTGCATTATCAGGTTCTTGAGGTGCACCGCTGCTTGCGCGACGGCCTACTCGAAAGTCCACGTATGCCGTTGCAGGAATCCCTGCAGTTGATGCAAACCATGGACAAAATTCGTGCTCCCTGGAGTTTTCGATATCCGAATGATAATTAATTCATCTCAATTCAATCATATGGAGGAATCATGTCAAAAAAAATGTCACGCCGTGAATTTATTAAACGCGGTTCTGTCGGAGTTGCGGCAGGTAGCGCAATAATGTCAACGAATGCAGCATCCTATGCGAAGATTCTTGGCTCAAACGAGCGACTCAATGTGGCGATAGTCGGTATTCGCAGTCGTGGTCGTGGAATGACGGAAGATTTTGCGAAGGCAAAAGATGTGCATGTAAAAACTCTGGTCGACATTGATGAGAATTTATTTGCATCACGTGTGAAAATGGTTGAAGACATCGGGGGGTATCGTCCTGCTACCGAATGGGATATGCGCAGAGCATTTGATGATAAAGATATTGATGCGGTTGGTGTTGCAAACCCGAATCACTGGCATGCTCTGACGACTATTT
>QQUM01000584.1 GCA_008501545.1 Calditrichota bacterium | reverse complement strand
GATGGAGCGGTCGCATGAGATCGCGATTTGCTGTGGCTGCGGCAACGCCGGATTTGTGCGCGAACAAAAAGTCGACAAACGGGTTGATCAGACGCGCAAAGATCAGGTACAGGAAACTGGTACATCGATGCTGGTAACGGCTTGTCCTGAATGCAAAATGATGCTCAATGCGGCAGTAGAGGAAACAAAAGATATTGCCCAGGTTGTCGCGGATGCCATGGTTTAGTTCGAATCCCGAATTTATCGATTTCGCAAAATTGCGCAGGAAATTCGAATAAAAACGTAATTTTTTCAGAATATTCAAATTTTTCTTTGCGCAATTGCTTTTTGTTCGATATTTTATATCTCAGTTGCATATCTATACATGATTGCAAAATCATACTGCGCGAATTCTCAAAAGATAGGCAACCAAATTCATAAATTCCCACCCCTGCAGGACCGAAGGGTGCCTTGAACCACACAAGGTTATACAATAATTTTAAAAGATCGAATACAGGATAGCATCGATTTACGCTGTTGAACGGAATCCAGGGAAGATGATGTTTAAGGAAGAGCAACAGGCAATTGATCAGCTAAATCAATTACTGAAACCAATTCAAGCTAAGTATGAAATTGTTGAGTTGTTTTTACAACTCGATAATTATACACGTTTTCATAGTTATCGTGTAAAGGAAGTCGTATTCGCCATTGCAACACTGCAGAATATGCCTTCAAATCAGCTTGCAGATTTAATGCTTGCATCATTTTTACACGATATCGGCAAGGTTGCCATACCAGACGAATTGCTCAATAAAAATACACGATTAAATGAAAAAGAATTGCAGTATGTTCGCATGCATGCGCGAATTGGCGCTGATATGTGTGCTATGTTTCATATTTCGGAATCAATTGTGGAAGCAATCCGTTGTCATCATGAGTATTTTAACGGCGCAGGTTATCCTTACGGGCTCACGGCCGCAGCCATTCCTCTCGAAAGCCGAATTATCGCGGTGGCCGATGCCCTCGATGTTATGTTAGTTGGCAGGAGCTATTCAAAACCCCGAAGCCTGGAAGATGCAATTAAAATTATGATGCTCAATAGTGGCTCCCAGTTTGATCCTGCACTCGTGAATACACTGCTGACAACCATAAAGCAAAATAAAAATGCAACATGGATGAAATATGCGCGAGCGTATCATTAATTTGTAAGTGAAAAGTAGCTTTTAGTTTAAAAATTTTTAAATACCTGTAGGTGGATTCGCTTACAGGTATTTTTGTATCTGCTGAATTGAGAATAACATCCCTTTCAGCGCTTTATAACCAGGACAGGAGGACGCATGTCATCAAAAGAAAATGCCCAGGACAGCAATCAACGAAATTTGATTTTAGGTGTTGTTTTAATTGGTGTTGGGTTGATATTTTTATTCAATAATTATTTTGATTTTTATTTGGATAATTGGTGGGCTTTATTTATACTCATCCCTGCCTTTATTGCCTTCAATGAAGCATGGAAGCTCTATAAACAAAATGGCCAAATATTTACCCGTGAAGTAAAGAACAGAATCATCGGCGGTATTTTCCCACTCGTTGTTGCACTCGTTTTTCTGCTCAACATCGATTGGGGAACAATTTGGCCGATTTTTATAATCATCATTGGTATTTTTATGTTATTTAACTGAATAAATATTCAGTTTTTTAATTTAAATACTAGAAATCTAATTTATGCTAAGTATATTTGAACTTTTTAAAATTGGAATTGGCCCTTCAAGTTCCCACACTGTCGGGCCCATGCGTGCAGCCAATCTCTTTATCGCGCAGCTCGAGGCTGCAAATTTGCTCGATCAAACGCATTCAATCACCGTTCAGCTTTACGGCTCCCTGGCATTAACCGGGAAGGGGCACGGCACGGATAAGGCCATTCTGCTTGGACTTGAAGGTAACAGGGCTGATTCCATCGACCCGGACAAGATCGATGAGATTGTGCAACGTATTCTTGATTCAGGAAAAATTCAACTGAACCCACGCATTACAATCGATTTTGATGAAATGCGCCAGCTGCTGTTTTTGCAGAAAGAAACATTACCCTACCATCCCAACGGGATGACATTTTTTGCACATGATAACAAAGATATAAAGCTTCTCCAGCAAACATACTACTCTGTTGGTGGTGGATTTGTTGTCACTGCGGAAGATGCCGCCCGTGATAAAATTGACATCAATAAGCGCGATTACCCATTCCAATTTTCAACTTTTGCACAAATTCGCCAAATAAGTCGTACGGAAAACCTCTCAATAGATGAAATTGTGATGTCCAACGAGACGGTAAACAAATCCAGAGATGAGGTGTCTCAGCAGGTTCTGTACGTTTGGCATGTTATGCAGGAATGTGTTAAAAGAGGATTTCGGCAGGAAGGCCAGCTCCCCGGAGGCTTGAAGGTCAGCCGTCGCGCGCCACGCTTATACCGTGAATACACAAAATCACCTGAAAAAGGATTACAGGATCCTTTAAGCGTGCTCGATTGGATCAATTTATACGCGCTTGCTGTGAATGAAGAAAATGCAGCAGGTGGACGTGTGGTTACCGCACCGACGAACGGCGCTGCTGGTATCGTGCCTGCGGTGATGCATTATTACTCCCGATTTATTCCGGGCGCAAATGATGACGGTATCGTGCGGTTTTTGTTGACAGCTGGTGCCATTGGCATTCTCTACAAGCTCAATGCTTCTATCTCCGGCGCCGAAGTCGGTTGCCAGGGTGAAGTCGGTGTCGCATGTTCTATGGCCGCTGCCGGCCTGGTTG
>QQUM01000716.1 GCA_008501545.1 Calditrichota bacterium | reverse complement strand
AAAACGAAAAAGCCCTTGAATATCCCGAGGATGCAAAGATGAAGGATCCGGACAATTATGATATCCTTTATTTTCACTCCGTTGCAACCGCACGGGTCAATGATATCGAATTCACAACCTTCATTGAAACATTCCAGGAAGCCGGACAGACGAGTACCGCCAGCAAAGGAATGGCCACACTCAATCAGGTCTTTAGTGCGGAAAATGATACGCTCTTTAATTTGAGTGTCGAACAATTGCAAGGACTGTTGCAAACTTTTCTTGTCGTCAATGCAAACCTGCAAACAATCGGTGATGCGATTGAATCTGGCGAACTGACGGTGAGTGAATTTCCCTATATTGAAGACGTGCTGCTGAGTCGGGGACTGGCGGCCATGGTTGCGAATATGATTCTGTTAATCGACACGGATGGTGAAGGCCCCGAATTTGTGCTCGATGAGCGGTTCCTGCTGCAACGGATTGATGAAGCATATCAACTTGTCTTTGTTGGCGATGCATCTTCTGGCATCGATTTTCAGATGGAAATTGCCAATCGCATTTCGCGGCAGTGGCCGGGTATCGAAGCCGGGATTCGTTCCCTTTATCTGTACTATGCATGGACGCAGTGCGGTGCGTTGCCCGAACCGGGCGATATGCCGCAAATTCCCGGAACTATTACGCCATCAATGGTTTGTGCCGATGGCACAGATTCTTCGTTGGCCTGGCAGCTTTTTGAAATTGCATTTACCGGTACATCATCACTTTATCAAATGCTCTTGTAGCATGTAACAATCAAAAACGACAGAGGCAGGGATGCTAAAACGTATAATCATTAGTTTTTTTTCATTCGTACTGATTCTTCCGAGTGTGGGCGCGCAAACCGGACGCACGACCAACTGGAACGTGCGCTCATTGGCCATGGGTGGCGCCGGAGTCGCTTTGCGAAGCAATGAAAATCCACTTTTCCACAATCCGGCGTTGTTAAACTTCGTACAAAAACGCAAGATAACACTCGTGGATTTTCGTGTTCGCTTTAATCAGCAGTTTTATGACGATTACTCATTTATCCGGGATAACCAGGAAAAGTTCAATAACGTCAACGAAATGTCGGATAGCGAACAAAATGCGTTTTTTGTTGATGTGCTTGAGCAAGTACAAAAGCCGGCACAGCTCAGTCTGAACGGGCCGCTGCAAATGCAGTTTTTGCAACCGGGATATGGACTGGCAATTGTGACGGAGGGCAGTGGCACTGGTGAGGTGTTTTCCGGCGCCAGCGGACTGCCGATTGCAGATATCCAGTTTTACGGCGAAACGTTGATAATCGGCGGGTACGGGATTTCATTGGTTGGACTGATGCCAAGGCCGCTCCATCTTGGAATTAGCTTAAAAAGTATGACCCGGTGGACCTCTCATAAAATCAAAACGATTACCGGACTCAGCGATGATGAAACACTGGATCTGTATAAAGGGCGTACATTTTCTTTGGATTTCGGTGCATTGTACTCGTTGAATCGTAATGTTTCTTTTGGTGTCGCCTTTTATGATCTCAACAGCCCGGATTTCAAATGGGAGAATTCTGATGGCGGTACAGGAATTAAACCGGCCGGTAACTCGCTGAATGCTTCAATGAAATTGGGCATTGCTTACGTACCGAACTGGCGCAACTGGGGTGCATTTAAAAATATTTCATTTGCAGCCGATCTGAATCATCCATTCGATTCAGATATCACTTTTTTCAAGAAGCTCTTTCTGGGCGCGGAAGCCAACCTGCCACCATTTTTTCATATCGGTACCGGATTTTATCAGGGTTATACATCTTTTGGCATCGGTCTGGATATTCGCTGGCTTCGATTGGATTTTGCTATGTATGGCGAAGAAATGGGTAAATATGCCGGCGATGTGGTCAACTGGAATAAAGCCTTCTCTTTGCAATTGGGATTTTGAGTAGAACAAATACATCCTGGCACGATGTACCATAAAAGGATGTATTTGTTTGCAAATCGTTAATTTTTTAAAAAATTCCCTTCCAAATGCACACTACTTAAAATAATTTTTTGCATTTCACCCTTTCATCAGGTAAATAACAAAATTGTAAGGCGTTTTTTCAAGATGCGCGATAAAATAAATCATAAAACGCCAACGTCATAATGTGTATGCCCCTCATACACATCAATACAGAATGGTTTAAAAGCCATTTCCAGATTATTTCAATGGATAAAGAGGAATCAAGGGAAGGATTCCCCGTGTTATTCAAGTCAGTTGCAAACCACAGGACGCTTTGTATCTGAATAATGGTAGCGGAAATTCTATGCAAGAAGTAGCCTCAGGTGATTTCTCTGTCAGGAAAATTATGAACGAGGTTGTTGGCATGAGTCCGGCAATCGTTCGTGTGAAAAGAGCCGCCCGTAAAATTGCCAAAAGTGATGAAGATTGTTTAATTATCGGTGAGCCCGGCGTCGGCAAGGCGCAAATAGCTAAAATTATATATCGATTGAGTCGGCGTCGAAATAAACCATTCGTTGCCCTGCATCCGGGCGAATTCAATGAAAAAGATAGCGATTTATCCCAACGTTTTTACCGTGCAGTTGAAGCAGCAGCCGGCGGAACATTGGTCATATTTGAAGTGGAAGACTTTCCGGAACAGCAAAAATTTCAATTGCTGGAACTCATACAGGGAATCAATGGATTTCAAAAATATTGGGATGGTGGGAGTCGCCCACGGATCATCTCAACCTCAAAATTAAAGCCTGAACCGGCATTTGAACAAAATGCCATCTCCACAAAATTATATTATAAGCTCAATCGTGTCATGCTCGAAGTGCCCTCTTTGCGCAGCCGCAAACAAGATATTCCATACCTGTATCGCAAATTTGTAAGAAAGTCGGCACGCGTTCACGGAATCTCCCTGGAAGGGTACGCATTGAGCGAAGAATTATACGAGGGTCTGATGTTGTACAATTGGCCGGGCAATATTGAGGAACTGAAAAATTGCATACGCACGCTTGTCGTTACGGCAGAAGATGGAAGAGTCAATCCGGCGATCCTGCCATTTCTCGATCGTGATGATCCACTAAAAATGTTCGTTGAAAAACCACTTCCGGATGCTGTGCAAATCGTTGAAAATTATCTCATAAAAAAAGCGCTTGGGCGGTTCGAAGGAAATCAGACAAAAGCAGCGCAACACCTGCAAATTTCCGAGGCGTCATTGCGGTATAAACTGAAAAAGTATGAAATAGCGAATAAATAGAAACCAGGCAATATCCAATACTCAACACACAATGTTCAAATTTCAAAGTAATTGCGTGTTGGGTATTGGGTTGTGTCCTCACAATACCTACCCTTTTTGATCGTTTCCTTCCTGCCAGCCTCACAAGTCATCAATAAATTTTTATAGTTGTATAGACGCATTGCATCGCGGGATTCGTCATGGCGGCAAGGAAAGATGTTGCGCTTTTATAAAATTTATGATTATTCTTTAGCTTAATTTTTCCCAATATGAGCGAAAGGGCTTTGGCGTGCATTTCCTGCAAAAAGCGAGCGAGCTAATCGATTGGCTGAATGAAAACATCGGTTCCGGTATATCCTGGTTAAATCTCCTGATGATCGCCGTTGTTTGTTATGACGTTTTCACACGTTATTTTCTCCGGAAAAGCAGTATTGCGGTGCAGGAACTGGAATGGCACATTTTTGCTGTCATTTTTCTGCTTGGCGCCGCTTATACGTTAAAACATGACCGCCATGTCCGTGTGGACGCACTATACAACACATTCAGTCCCCGCACCCGTGCCTGGGTTGATTTCCTTGGATCACTTGTTTTCCTTCTTCCTTTTGTTGTTTTGGTCATCTGGGCTTCGTTTAATTTTGTGGCCAACTCGTTCGCCATCGCTGAGACATCGCCGGATCCCGGTGGCCTGCCAGCCCGCTACCTGCTCAAGGCATGCATCCCAATTGCATTTTTCCTGCTCATGCTGCAAGGTTTGTCGATGAATTTTCGCGCAGCGCTGGTGCTTTGGGGAAATGGAGGTGAACACGATGCATGAGATTATGCCGCTGATTTTATTTATCACACTCTTCGGTTTGTTGATGCTCGGCTATCCAGTGGCATTCACCCTTGGCGGGGTGTCGCTCTTTTTCGGTGTGTTGACTTTTGGCTTTGAATTTTTCCACTTGCTGCCGTTGCGAATCTGGGGTGTCATGTCCAACTTTGTTTTGCTTGCCGTGCCCCTTTTTGTCTTCATGGGGGTAATGCTGGAGAAATCGGGCATTGCCGAAGAATTGCTCGAGACGATGGCCCTGCTTTTTGGCCGCTTGCGCGGTGGCCTGGCGATTTCTGTCGTCATCGTTGGAACTTTACTGGCAGCATCAACCGGTATCGTCGGAGCGACGGTCGTAACCATGGGCTTGATGAGCCTGCCGACGATGCTGAAACGCGGCTACAGTGCCGAGCTGGCAAGTGGAACCATCTGCGCTTCCGGAACGCTTGGACAAATCATTCCACCGAGCATCGTGCTGGTCTTGCTCGGCAGCATTTTGAACGTGCCCGTGGGGGATCTGTTTATCGGATCGATTATTCCCGGGATGGTGCTGGTTGGCCTGTATTTGGTCTATATACTATTTATTTCAGTCGTCAAACCAAAGTCAGCACCTGCAATGCCTCGGGACGTATTGGCGGGTTTCAAAGGGCATGCAGCAGTTGGCCGCATATTCAAAGCCTTTCTGCCACCTTTTGTTCTCATCATCACCGTCTTGGGCTCAATTCTGGCTGGCATTGCATCACCGACGGAGGCCGCAGCAGTTGGTGCCCTCGGCGCAATTGTTCTCACTGCGGTTCGCGGTAAACTTTCGATTGAAACGTTACGGAAGGTTTCGCAGGAAACGACCTATCTTACATGTATGGTATTTATCATTCTGGTGGGTGCGACTGCATTCGGGCTGGTTTTTCGTGGCATGGGCGGTGACCGTTATCTGGCAGATTTCATCGTCGGAAACAATCTTGGACCACATGCATTTCTTACCATTGTCATGGTCATCGTGTTTATCGCCGGATTTTTTATCGATTTTTTTGAAATCTGCTTTATTATTGTGCCTGTCGTCGCCCCGATTTTCGTCTCAATGGGCGTGGACCTGCTGTGGTTCGGCGTGCTCATCGCGATCAATTTACAGACTTCCTTTCTGACGCCGCCGTTTGGATTTTCCTTGTTTTATCTGAAAGGGGTTGCGCCCCCTGAAGTCTCAACCCAGGGGATTTATAAAGGAATTATCCCTTTTATTCTTATCCAGCTCATCGGTTTGTTGATGGTCATTTTTTTCCCTGAATCTGTGACATGGTTACCGAAGGTGCTTATTGGGAATTAGGGAATTATAACCTCAAAGCTGCATCATAGGTGTGGGTTGTAATCTCCTCCCACGCTGATATTTGGTTGCGGAAGCTGGCATAGGACGCGTATATTTTGGCCGCGTCTGCATTGCTGCTCACCAGTTCTTCGATGGCTTCATCAGCGTATTTCTTAAAGGTGGCTAAAACATCATCGGGGAATTTTTGTAAATTGATATTATGTTCATTGATGAGTTTGCTTAGGTATTCACCGTTTTTCGCATCAAATTCATACAAAATCCGTCCATTCAAGCGCGCCGCACCGGCACGAATAATTTCTTGTAAATCTGTTGGTAATTCCTCAAATGCTGACTTGTTTACAGCGAGTTCGAGTACCGTTCCAGGCTCATGCCATCCAGGGTAGTAATAATATTTTGCAATTTTGTGAAAGCCTTTCAGAAAATCGTGATAGGGCCCAATCCATTCCGTGGCATCGATAACGCCGCGCTCGAGGTTGGTATAGATTTCTGCTCCTGGTGTGGCTAATCCGGACCCACCGCACTTGTTGATGACTTTGCTTCCCAGGCCTGGGATTCGCATCTTCAAACCTTGAATATCGCTTACGGAATTGATCATTTTGTTGAACCAGCCCCCCATTTGCATGCCTGTGTTTCCGGCTGCAAAGGGGATGAGATTAAAAGGTGCATACAACGCTTCCCACAATTTCATCCCTCCACCTGCGGTCAGCCAGGCATTCATTTGCTGTGTATTCATCCCAAAAGGAACTGTGGAGAAAAATTGTCCGGCCGGAACTTTGCCAGCCCAGTAGTACGCTGCTCCGTGGCTCATTTGTGCCGTTCCCTGACGAACGGCTTCGAAAGATTCGAAGGCAGGCACAAGTTCATTTGCCCCGTAAACTTGTATTGAAAGCCGTCCCTGCGACATCTGTTTTACCCATTTTGCAAATTCATCGACACCTTCGCCGAGTACCGGAAAGTGAGGTGACCATGTCGTGACCATGCGCCAGCTGTATTTCTTTTGGGAGTGTACAGCAGGGCCGGCGTCTTTTTTTTCTTTGGAACAAGCAGCAGCCATGACGGATCCGCCAGCAAGAGCAGCAATGCCGCCTTTTTGCATAAATGTTCTTCTATTCATCTTCCGCATTTTCCCTCCGGTGAGATTTAAACCTTGCGAACGAAAAGTTTTCTATAAATCCAGATTTTTAATGAACTGTATCTGGTTTGATAAATCCTGAGCAAGATTTGCTTAATTTGTTTTTTTTAATCGATTTTCGATACTATCATTTTAAATTTTTTAATTGATAGTGTAATGATTCTTAATAAGATAAGTGAGAAAATGCAGCACTGCAAGTGAAAAGATGTCGTGGAAATGAGAGGGTGGCCGCAGATACAGATTTGGCATGCCTGTATCCCCGTATCAGCTTTGGTCAAGCGAGTCCTGAGTCCCTGTTTCTTCCTTAATTTTGGAATAGTACTTTTTATAATACTCCTGTAACTCTTTCGTCAACCAAATGCATTTTGTGTAGGCGCCGTAGCGTAATTTATACGTTGCTTCCTGAATGTTTATTTTCTTAAACGCACTTGAGAGGTGGTCACAATCGGTGTGGTTTTCTTTGCAGACAAACAACGTCGGTGAACCTATACCACGCATTGGGTATGGGACAGCCAGATTGCTGCCATTTGGACCAAATTTACAAGAATTTTCCAGGCGTTCCAATGTCTTGTAAAAGCGAAAAACTTCCTTCATCTCAAGCCAGTGTGCCAGGTTATCAACCGGTTGTTGTTTCAGTTTATTGCTTTTTGTCAGCAGGTAAATGATGTCGAGAGCACGTGAGCCTTGCATCGAGGTTTCCGATTCAACAGAGATTAATTGTTCAAACTGAATGCCAACTGCAGCGATCTGCGCGAGAGTCGCTGCCTCATCATCCAGGTCAATGTAGGCGTAATTTCCTGCAAGTATGCTTTCATTTAAATGATCAATGGCCTTCCCGACGACAGGAGGTAAGTCCATTTTTTTTAAGTATTTTTCTTTATTATCTTTTGTGATTTCAATCGCTTTTTTACGGTAGTGGGCTTCTTTTAGTTTTTTCGTTTCGATTTCTGATTGATCAAAACTGGACATGAGCGCTGCAAGTAAAAGATTTTTACTGAAGTTATCGTCTTTTTCTTCTTTGGATGTGAAATAAATCCCCATTGCAAAGAGCGCGCGACGGATTCCCATGAGGATTGTTTTACCAAATGCATATCCGCCGTTTTTTGTGTTCAGATTGAAAAACGGCGGTTCGAAAAAACTGTAGAGAATCGGTTCACTATCGAGTGCCAGACCGACCATATGCAAAAATTGATCGTCGTAATAATCAAAAATTGGTTTTCCTGTTTTATCAATAATATACTGTGCATTCATCTGCACAAGAAAAGCGTTTTTGATCACTTCAATTAAATTTTCCTTTATCTCCTTGTTCTTCCATATCTCTATATTAAAAATAAATTCAGGATTACGATCCTGCACCTTTTCCAGGAGTGAGAAGATGTGTGAATCAATTTGCTTTTCTGCCCGGCAGAGTATGGCGTTTTTTTCGTTTTTAAGATCTTTTGCCAACGTGCAGAGCCAGTCGGCTTCGATCTTCGATCGCATGTCTTGTTCCAAAAAAATTGTAAAAAGTTCAAATTCGTGGAACGTCGCTAAAATAATTGTTTTATCAGTGAATTGCATTATAAGTAACTGGCTCTCGTTTATATTCTCCCCGAATCCAGAAATTTCGTATTTACTTGTTCGAAAAAGGTGTTATATCTATTTTCGACAGAATTATAAACAAATACAAAAATTAAAGAAGGGAAAAGGCGTTTTTTTACACATTTTTTGTAGTTTACTGCTCATCTTCCGTTTAATAGAATTATCATAAAGTGCCGGGAAATGCACCTTGCATCCGGCTGTTTTTTTTATCATCTTAGCAGGCATTTTTCTGTACTAGCAGAACGTTAAAATAGTCTGTGAGTGAATGAGGACAACTCAGTGTATATAATTATTATCGGCGCAGGAGAAGTGGGTTTCAATTTAGCAAAACAACTCTCCGGCGAAGGACATGATGTCGCAATGGTTGAATACGATCCGGCGATTTACCAGCGTGTGCAGGAAAATCTGGACGTAAGCGCAGTGAAAGGCAGTGGCACGAGTTACACGGTGCTTGAACAGGCCGGGATAAAAGATGCCGATTTGCTTGTTGCGGTGACAACGAATGACGAAGTGAATCTGATCGCTGCGCAAATCGCAAAACAGTACAAAGTAAAGAAGACCATTGCCCGGGTTAAAAATGATGAATTCCTGCATGAAAATGCCCCTTTAAATGCAGAAAAATTGAACATCGATCTCATCATCCATCCGGAATATGAGGCAGCGAATGCAGCGATTCGGCTATTGCACCAGACAGCAGCAACAGATGTGATCGATTTCGAAAATGGCCAAATTAGCGTCCTTGGAATCCAGGTGGAAGATGATTCGCCAATCGTCTATCAAAAACTATCGCAATTAAGTGCGGAATACAAGGATTTTGTCTTTCGTATCGTCGCCATCCAACGTCTGGAAGTGACCCGCATCCCAAAAGGTGATGATGAAATCTGGCCGGGTGATCGAATTTTTGTCATAAGCAAACGGGAAGTCGTTCCACAGGTGGTTCGACTGGCCGGAAAACACGATCAGAAAAAGAACGAACACATCATGGTTATGGGCGGTGGACGTACGGGCTTTTTACTGGCAAAAGGTCTGGAAAAAGATCATCATGTCAAACTCATAGAGAAAAATCCGGTGAAAAGCCAGGAATTGGCACAAAAATTATCGAAAACCCTGGTCATACAGGGTGACGGTCGTGATCTCAATTTACTGGCATTAGAAGCCATTACCGACATGGACGCATTTATTGCAGCAACAGGTGATGATGAGACAAATATCATTTCCAGTTCCATTGCCCACCATTTACAGGTGCCGCGGATAATTGCTATGGTGGATAAAGCTTCTTACTGCACAATATTGCCGACGATCGGTGTCAATGCATTTGTCTCAAGACAGCGTATTACCGTGAATGCGATCCTGAAATTTATCCGCCGCGGCAATATCGTCAACGTTGCTTCCATGCCGGGAATTGCGGCTGAAGCGATTGAATTGATTCCGAAAAATGGCTCGAAGATTACAAAGAAACCATTGGCGGAGATCACGTTTCCGGCAAATGCCATTGTGGGTGCTGTCATGCGTGGCACAGAAGTCTTTATCCCGGTTGGCTCAACCCAATTGGTCGCAGGCGATAAAGTGATTGTTTTTACACTCCCCTCGTCGATTAAAGATGTGGAGAAATTTTTTAATTAACCATTCAACCGGCAGCGTTTTATGGTCATTTCGGTGAAAAGCAAGAAGGTACGACGCTGTGCTGCCGATGCTTGTCCGTGTATCCAGTTTACTTAGCATAGGAAGTTGTTTGTTTACAGATAGTTTTGTCCACGAATTACACGAATTATCACTAATTTTCTCACTACTCGAACGTGGTTGAAAAACAACCATTTGCAATTGGTGTGATTCGTGGACAAGGTGCTACAAGTATTCAGTTTAAGCATGCTGAGTCAACCAGAAAATGATTGAATTAAATTCAAAAAAATAAAAGCTTTAAAAAGATAATGCTGCATCCATCGAAAAAAATATAAATGATAAAAAAACGCGCCATAATTAATGTCCTTTTTGCACTGCTCATCGTTTTGGGCGTTTCCCTTTTGTTGCCGGCATTCATCGCATGGCTCTACGGTGGATCGGATTTCTGGAGTTTTATCGATACTGGCATCGGTTGTATTGTTATTGGGATCGCTGGTTTTTTACTCACACGCCTGCAACATGAACTACGCCCCAAAGAAGGCTTTGTCATTGTAACTTTTGGCTGGTTGCTGTTTGCAGGCATTGGTGCGATCCCCTTTGTGTTGTCAGGCGCAATACCCTCCTATACTGACGCCTTTTTCGAAACCATGTCGGGATTCACGACCACAGGCGCTACAATTCTAACAGAAATCGAAACGTTGCCGCATGGTATACTTTTCTGGCGCTCTTTTACTCACTGGCTTGGTGGCATGGGCATTATTTTGTTGTCGCTTGCCATCCTGCCTTTGCTGGGTGTTGGTGGAATGCAGCTTTTCAAAGCCGAAGTTCCCGGCCCTTCACCGGACAAATTAAGCCCGCGTATTAAAGAAACGGCAAAAATGCTGTGGATCGTTTACTTCCTGCTTACATTTGTCGAGACAATTCTGCTCTGGTGGGCAGGCATGTCGTTATTCGACGCGGTTTGCCACGCATTTGGTACGTTAGCGACCGGCGGGTTTTCCACCAAGAACGCCAGTATTGGTCATTACGACAATCCCGTCATTGATTATATTATCATTCTGTTTATGATTTTTGCCGGCACAAACTTCGCCTTGCATTACCGGGCGCTGCAAGGAAAAATTCTTTTTTACTGGAGAGATCCGGAAGTGCGTGTCTATCTGGGGATTATTGTTGTTGGGACGCTGATCGTGGGAATTGCTGTCTGGGTCAATACGGAGTATGGTCTTGCAGATAATTTTCGCTACAGCATTTTTCAAGTCGTCTCTATTCTCACAACAACAGGTTATGGCACAGCCGATTATGAACTTTGGGGAGTGACTGCCCTCTTGCTCCTGTTTATTTTCATGTTTATCGGTGGATGTGCCGGATCAACTGCCGGTGGCATGAAAATTATCC
>QQUM01000278.1 GCA_008501545.1 Calditrichota bacterium | reverse complement strand
TGCTGGTTCATACGTCGAATTATCGGGTGCAGGGATTCACAGCGCAAATCGGACTTGATGATGCGGTGCGCGTTGCTCGTGAGAAGAACTTGTTCGTTTTGCATGATCTCGGTGGTGGAATATTGCCAGATTTTGCATCCATCGGTTTGCCAAAGGAACCGCTTGTGGATGCAAGTATTAAAGCTGGTGCAGATGTTGTAACTTTTAGCGGAGACAAAGTAATCGGTGGACCACAATGCGGGATTTTAGTCGGTAAACAGGATGCGATTTCAAAAATTCGAAAAAATCCACTCATGCGTGCTTTGCGTTGTGATAAAATCACTTATTCTCTTTTGGCGAGTACACTTCAGCTTTTTTTACAAGGAACGGATATGACCAACAGGCATCTGGTGCTGAAGCAATTCACGGCTTCTAAAGAAGATGTCAATGATCGGGCAGAAAAGGTTGTATCGGCATTGCGCGCAAATGCAACCACTGATATGGTTTTTTCAATTGAACCCACGACAGCTCAAGCAGGAAGCGGGACGCTTCCTTTGGAAAAATTACCAAGTGTTGCTGTCGTTATCCAGTCAAAGCACAATATTAACCGCCTGGCGAAGAATTTACGAACAGCCGATCCGTCTGTGGTTGGTTATCTCAAGAAAGATAAACTATATCTCGACATGCGATCCTGTCTCGACGCAGATATTCCTGATTTAATAAATATAATACAAACGTCCATTAAAAATCCTGCCGAATAAAATACACTCAAAATTGCTCTTTTTCTGTCAATGTGACGCAATTGCGTTTGTGTTAAAAAACATTAACGCAATCTGACGCATTTTTGATAGAATTTTTCAATAAAATACTTGACTTTTTTGTACAATAAACTATATTAAAGGCCGCTTTAGCACTCTCTTGGGATGAGTGCTAATAAATTTAAAATCAATCATTGTAAATGAACGTGAACATAAGGAGAAACACTGATGAGTTTAAAACCATTGGCGGATCGAGTTGTTGTAAAACCTCTTGACGCAGATGAACAAAAGGTTGGCACTATTATCATCCCGGATACTGCAAAAGAAAAACCAATGCAAGGTGAAGTTATTGCAGTTGGCCCTGGTAAAAGAGGGGATGGTGGCGATGTGATAGCGATGGAAGTGAAGGTTGGCGATAAAGTACTCTATGGCAAGTACAGTGGAACAGAAATTTCTGTAGATAATGATGATTATCTGATTATGCGTGAAAGCGATATATTTGCGATCATCTAGCATATGCAATCTTTGAAAGCTTATTTTAAATAAAAAATCCAACAAGGAGAGTTATTAATGGCTAAAATAATCGATTTTGATGTTGATGCACGCAACGCGCTAAAACGCGGAGTGGATCAACTGGCAAATACAGTGAAAGTAACGCTTGGTCCTAAAGGACGTAATGTAGTTATCGACAAAAAATTTGGTGCACCTACGGTCACAAAAGACGGTGTCACCGTTGCAAAAGAAGTTGAATTGGAAGATCCTGTTGAAAACATGGGTGCACAGATGGTTAAAGAAGTTGCATCCAAAACGAGTGATGTAGCTGGTGATGGAACCACAACAGCAACTGTGTTGGCACAAGCCATCATTACCGAAGGTTTAAAAAATGTAACAGCAGGTGCAAATCCCACACAAATTAAACGGGGTATTGATAAAGGTGTGGCTGCGGTAATTAAAGAAATTCAGAACATCAGCCGTCCAATCGAAGGAAAAGAAGAAATTGCCCAGGTCGGTTCTATTTCTGCAAACAATGACAATGAAATCGGTAATCAGATTGCCGATGCTATGGAAGCTGTCGGTAAAGATGGTGTCATCACAGTCGAAGAAGCAAAATCCACTGAATCTTCAATCGATACGGTTGAAGGGATGCAATTCGATCGCGGATATTTATCCCCATATTTCGTAACGGATCCGGACAGCATGGAAGCCAATCTTGAAGATGCAATGATTTTGATTCATGATAAAAAGATCAGCGCAATGAAAGATTTGCTGCCAACTTTGGAAAAAGTTGCACAGATGGGTAAACCACTGTTGATCATCGCAGAAGATGTTGATGGTGAAGCCCTGGCAACGCTGGTTGTGAACAAATTGCGTGGCACGCTGAAAATTGCTGCTGTAAAAGCACCTGGCTTCGGTGATCGCCGCAAAGCGATGCTGGAAGACATTGCAATCCTTACGGGTGGCCGTGTGATCAGCGAAGAAACTGGTTTCAAACTCGAAAATGCACAGTTGGAAGACCTTGGTTCTGCCAAGAAAGTGAGCATCGATAAAGACAACACAACTATCGTTGAAGGTGCAGGCAGCAGCGATGATATCAAAGGCCGCATCGAGCAAATCAAAAAGCAAATCGATTCAACAAGCAGTGATTATGATAAGGAAAAACTGCAAGAGCGTCTGGCCAAATTGGCTGGTGGCGTTGCTGTGCTTCGCGTAGGTGCTGCCACTGAAGTCGAAATGAAAGAGAAAAAAGCCCGTGTAGAAGACGCATTGCATGCGACTCGCGCCGCGGTTGAAGAAGGTGTTGTCCCTGGTGGCGGTACTGTATTCATTCGTTCTCTCAAGGCTCTGGACAGCGTTGACGTGACCGGTGATGAAGCGATCGGCATACAAATTTTGCGCCGTGCCATGGAAGAACCTATTCGACAGATTGCTGAAAATTCCGGACAAGAAGGTTCGATCGTTGTACAGCGTATTAAAGAATCGAACGAAAACACATTCGGTTATAATGCAGCTACTGATGAGTTTACAGACCTTGTTAAATCAGGTGT
>QQUM01000418.1 GCA_008501545.1 Calditrichota bacterium | reverse complement strand
AACAAGTCGGTTGCATCGAATCCGCTTTGCAGCTCAACATTGATCGAAGCGCTATTTTCACTTGAGGTTGAAGTAACACGATCAACGCCAGTGAGTCCCTTAAGATTGTCTTCAATTTTTAAGGTTATACCTTCTTCGATCTCTTCGGGTGAAGCACCCGGGTAAAATGCATTAATCAAAATATTTCTACTGGGCACGTCCGGGAAAAAAGTAGTTTTGAGATTTGTATACCCCACAATCCCGAACAATAAAATCATAGCAAAAATAGAATTGCCCAGGACAGGATATTTGACAAAATATTTTATTATATTTTTCATTTCGTTATATACTCAACTAATTTAGATTCAATAAGGTAAAAGCATTTTTATCTTCGATAGAACCCAAGATGAAATCACCATCTTTTAAACCTTTTACTACAACATTGTCGTTGGTATTTTTGATAATATCCACCTTTTTAATGGCGATGGCGTTGCTATCAACAACCACATAAACTTCCCGATCTTTTGTTAATCCGGAGCGCGGAATCTCAACCACATTCTTTTCACCCAACACATCAAAATTTGCCGTCATGTACAATCCTTCTTTTAAGCGATCGTTGCTGGTGTGTATGAAGACGTTGATGGTTTGTGTGGCTTGATCAATAGTTTTATTAATTCTAACGATTTTGCCTGAATAATTTCCGGGGATATCTTCTGATATCAGGTTGACATGCATCCCGGTTTGAAGATAATTTACGTCGATAACGCCCACAGCAACTTGCAGCTCATAAATCGACGTGTTGGTGTATTCACCAAGTTTTTGTCCAGCCCTTACAAGCGTACCCGGATTGAGATTTGATTCGGTAACCACCCCCGCATAAGGAGCGCGAATAGTGTATTTTTCCAAGGTGGCTTCCATGCTTTTTGCAGTGTAATAAAGATTGAATATGTTGCGGGATGCAATATAATATTTTTCCTGATCGCTGCTTGCTTCGGGCAGTGGACGCAAATTTTTATTCAAATCAAAATCTGCCAGATAGTTTTCCCATTTTTCGAGTTCACCTGGAAAATCTATTTTTAAATCCGGCAATAGCAGGGTGAGCAAATTGAGCAGGCTACTTTTTTGGGCTAAAAGATTGTTACGGTAAACCTGGTCATCAATCTGAACAAGTCTTTCACCTTTTTTGAACGTATTGCCTTCTTTAAAACGAATGGAATTTTTCTCTAACACACCCGAAACTTCAGCGTAAATCTCAATTTTATTGTACGCTGTAAGGCGACCGCTTGTAGAGATATGTGCGTTCATATCTTCATTTTCAATTTTGATCGTCCTGATTTCCTTTTTGTTTTCAGGAATTGTATTGCGCTGCAAGGATTCTTTTTGGTTACTAAGCACCGAGCTGATCAAAAAACCGATTATGAGAATTCCGGCTGTTATCATCAATGATGTTTTTCTGTTTTTCATTTTTTATCTCCTTATTTACAATTTTTGACACTACTTCGAGTCTTGTTCTTTGGATTCAGAAATATCTGTTTTGTTTTTTCACTTCATTTTTCTCAAATGTACGCATTCAATGTAAACACACTATTTCTCGTTTGTAACAGTATGTAACAGGGGGGAAAAATTAAAAAGAGGAAGAATGGTAGGTATAAAAACTGGTGTTATTTTCTAAATTTTAAATAAACGCTGGTTCCTACATTGAGTTTGCTGGAGATATCAATCGTTCCCCCGTGGGCTTCCATTATTTGCCTGCTCATATTCATGCCCAATCCATATCCACCGGTTTCTTTGGATCGTGATTTATCGACCCTGTAAAACGGTTCGAATATGAAGGGGATTTCTTTTTCCGGGATGCCCTGACCAAAATCCTGCACTTCAATAACGAGCTCATCCCTTTTTTCACGCAGCGATATTTCAACAGGATAGCCATCAATTTTGGAGTATTTTAATGCGTTATCGATAATATTTCTTAACAAAATGCGAATCCGCTCAGCGTCGCCATTTAAGTTAATCGATTCAGGCAAATTTAAAACTTTAAGCCCCGGCTTTCGCCCGGAAAATTCCGATATAATTTCCTGTATAATTTCATGCAAATTCAATTGCTGCAATTGCACACCACCATGAGAACTTTTAAGACGTTCTGTCTCCAAAAGTTCTGTAATCATTGTCTCCATTTCCCCGATGTCCTCCGTGATGGTCTTCTTGATATTTTCATCTTCAAGAAATTCCAGCGCGACTTTTGTCCTTGTAATCGGAGAGCGTAGCTCGTGGCTGACGTCCAATAAAAGTTGATCGCGGGCATGGATGCGCTCTTTTATTCTGTTAATCATGTCATTAAAAGAGTGGATCAACTGGCCCAGTTCATCCACTCGATCTGTTGAAATTTGTAAATCCAGGTTCCCTTTACCTAACTCGTTAATGCCATTATGAAGTACACGGATGGGTTTCAACTGCCAGCGTAAAATAAGGTAAATAATCAATAAAAAGATTGTTGTAAAAGATATCACTACAATGGAGTGTAAACCGGCCATGTAGCGAAAACTTTCGTCATGACGCTCGAGGGCAAACAGATATTTTATATTATTTTTTTCAATGAAAACAAATACTCCTTTATCAAATCCAACGCGGGTATTTTTTTGTTCACTAAACGTTTGAATATCAACTTCATCATAAAGAGGCATATTTTTATTACTTACCCATTTCAGGGATTCACTCTCTATGCGCATTTCAATTTTAAGTTCCCGCGCCACATTCTTAGCCACAAGTGTGTCAACCGGAATTCCAATTTTTTCAATTAAAAAAGTAGCATAATTGGC
>QQUM01000267.1 GCA_008501545.1 Calditrichota bacterium | reverse complement strand
AATTGGGAAGTTGATGTTGTGGATGAAGAAAAATTTGTGCCGGCGTTTATGCTACAACCCCTTGTGGAAAATGCTGTTCGCCATGGATGGATCGATCAGTCAAAGCCGCTGGACATTGTGATCCGGATTTTTCGTAAGGACGATTTTTTCTGTTTGCAGGTCATCGATAATGGACAGGGACTCGCTCCGGTGATGCAGGCAAAATATAAAAAACCGGGCCATGCTCTCGCAAATTTGATGGATCGCCTGAATCTGTTTTATCAGCGCACGGATCTTCTAAAGTTTGAATCGGAATGGCAAAAAGGCACGACAGTTGAAATTTGTATTCCGGATGGAAAAGGAAAGGATTAAAATTCAATATCCAACATCCAACATCCAATATCCAATAACCAAAAATCCAATTTTCAATATCCAGGGCTTGCCAATTTATTCGGTGGCTCATGTCATGTTGGAAGCATCTTTTTATGCTCTTCGAGGAGTTTGGATATTTCTCTTTATTAAGATGCTAAATTTTTTTTGTTGGTGATAGCAGCAGTAGTTTCACACATTGATCTTGAAAGACCAACTCCAGGTTTATCTGTAAAGTTTACATTTTAACGAGGTCTAGAATGAAGAAGTTACTGCCACCATAATTGAACTCTATCGCAACAAAAGAAGACACTGGCTCTGAATGAATAAAATAGCAATCTATTGCATAATCAGCTTGCGATTTGCCAAAAAAATAAAATCCTTTAACGTTTTAACGTTCCAACTTTTAAACGAAAAATACCCATGCGCACCTACATTGTTGAAGATGAAAAACCAGCCCTGCAGCGACTGCAAAATATGCTAACCGGCATTCCGGAGATAGAGTTGATCGGCAGTGCGGCTAACGGTAAAGATGCCATCGTGGAAATTGATGCATTGCAGCCTGATTTGCTCCTGCTCGATATCCATTTGAGCGATATGTCCGGGCTTGATGTTCTGCAGCTCATCACCCATAAACCCGCTGTGATTTTCACGACAGCGTATGACCAATACGCCGTGCAAGCCTTCGAATTTCGGGCAGTGGATTACCTGCTGAAACCATTCTCGCAGGAACGGCTGCAGGAAGCAATTTCCCGTGTGCGCGGGAAACAAACAGCGCCTGATGCACTCAAAGAGCTCTTTGCCCAATGGCAACCACCAGCCAGTTTTTTGACGCGTTTCGCCTCGCGTGTTGGCGATAAAATCACCATGTTTACGGATGATGAAGTCGTCTATTTCACCAGCGAGAGCAAGTTTGTATACGCCTGTCTCGAAGAGCACCGTTACTTGCTGAACTACACGTTATCCCAGCTGGAAACACGTCTCGATCCGGAGAAGTTTTTTCGAATTCACCGTTCTTCGATCGTCAATTTGAACTATGTGCGCAAAATAGAAGCCGACAGCAGCGGCGGATACACAATCACCACATTGGGGCGACGACCGGTCAATCTTTCAGTAAGCCGTACAGCAGGGAAGGCGTTGCGGAATAAGTTGGGATGGTGAGTGACAAAACTGGAAGATTTGTCCTGTCTGATCCTCATAAACAAATCTTTGCAGCAAGTTTTTAAGATTTGCTCCTCTTTTGCCCGGAAACAGAAATTGAAAAATAAGGAACAGAAGCTTCTCTCGTTATTTTGTTATCGGGCGAAGGTGCAATTCTTTCTGTAAAATATTGCTAAAACGCGTGGCACTGATTGGGTGATCGGCAAGGAGCTGCTTCTGGTATCCAAGGCAAAACACGCCATATGGTGATGGCATTTGTTCCCGTGCTTCCGCCGCATTATTAAATTTATGAATATCCAATTGAATGCCATGTTGCTCAGCCACGGGTGGAAGTTCTGCAATTGCCTTGCCGATAAAAGGACATTGATCTGTGTACATTAATGTGAGATTTTGAAATGCGTTTAACCGTTCACGCCAATTATTGGGAAACTCAGGAAAATTTTCACCCTTGAACGATCTTGCAAGTAATTGAAAATGAGGGGGTGAATCATCAACATGCTCGAACCCATTTTTCATAAAAACACGTCTATCCGCCATCCATGTTCCGTCACTTGTTACGACTGCAACTCCGGCTTTATTGCTGGCTTTCGCGTTCTGAATACAGTCTTGCAGTAAAATGGAAGCCATGCCAGTGTAATCAAATTTTTTCGAATTTACCCAAATACAGTGAATGACCAGATAATCCGGGGCATGAACAACCCGCCATGTATATTCGGATGGTATATACTCTAAAAAACCGACCTGTTTTCTTTCCGGGCTCAGGAGCAGTTTTATCTGCATTCCTTCGCTGAATCGATCCATCAACCAGGCTGATTTAGCGAGATAACCTGCATGTTTTTTATTCTTTACGCAAAAGAAACCATGGTCTTCCATGTTGTTCATGTTAACGGAAATAATTGAATAATCAGTCATAATCAATAACTTTATTAATGTGCGAATTGACATATTTTATATTGATTTCGGTAATATACAGTGCTTATCCAAAGGGTGCAAGCGCCTTATACATTCAGCGGTTTGAGGTGCACACACCTGTCTGATGGCTGGCATCACCGGCTCAATTCCATAGCAAACGATCTCTTGCAGGTTATTTGATTTCAACCTTCATATCTTTGAACATGTACGGATTGTCACTGAGCCTCAAGGGCCTGCCACTGGCAGTGGTCACATTTCTGAGAATGACGTCCGAGTTTCTGACATAGGGATACTTTTCCCGGAAAGAAGCGTTGGTCATTTTTGGATTGAAATCTTTGAAAAGAGCGGGACCCTCGTAATTTTCCGGATGATTGG
>QQUM01000728.1 GCA_008501545.1 Calditrichota bacterium | reverse complement strand
GATAAATGTCAGCGGTTGTTTGCGAACGGAACGGGATAAAACCAAACAGATCGGTAAGCCTGATTTCGAGCGTTGCAGCCGCCTCATCGAGCAGAATCGTATCGATACGCGAATAGCGGTTTATGGCAACGGGGGCGCCGGACTGAATACAATCCTGTAAAAAATTATCAACGGCAACCCAGGCTTGCTGTGTTGCTTTGTCATATTGTGTTATATCGTAGCGGGGCGTGCGGTATTTTTTGAAGAAAGGTGGGGCGCAACTCGTGGTTAGCAGCAGCGCGACAAACATAGGAACGCGCAATTTTCTCATCACTTTTTTAATCCCTGAAATGGTTCTCGACTGGAAAGTTAAGTAATGAAATTAACGTGTTTTTCACTTCGAATGCAAATTTTTTCTTTAGTTTATTCTCATGGAAGATTGAACCCAATTATCAGGATTTCGGCGAGCATCCTCACAGTAAGTAAATTCTCCCCAATCCTGCAAAAAGTAATTTTTGTTGCTCCAGCAATTTAGTATTCATCCACGAGAGCGTCATCACAAAATATTGCTTGCCAACTCTGCCAACGGCGACCGCTCCCCCTTTTCCAGCATGACATGGGCATAAATTTCCTGTCCTTGCATCTTTTCGATAAGATAGGTCAAGCCATTGGAATTGGTGTCCAGGTACGGATGATCGATTTGAAAAATATCGCCGGTGAAAATCATTTTTGTGCCTTCCCCTGCTCGCGTGATGATGGTTTTTATCTCGTGTGGAGTGAGATTCTGTGCTTCATCGACAATGAAATAAATGCGGCTTAAACTGCGACCACGAATATAACTCAACGGTGTAATGATGAGCTTTTCATTTTCCAGATAATCACGGATGCGCTCATTGTTGCGGTCTTTCTCTTTAAACTGGTTGCGAATCACAGCAAGGTTATCATACAAAGGCTGCATGTATGGATCGAGTTTGGCTGCAATATCTCCGGGTAAATAGCCAATATCTTTATTGCTGAGCGGCACAACCGGGCGGGCGAGATAAATTTGCCGGTAATTTTTCCGGCGCTCCAACGCTGCGGCGAGCGCTAGCAGGGTTTTCCCCGTTCCGGCCTTGCCGGCGATGGTTACAAGCTGAATATTTGTATCCAGCAAGGCGTTCAAGGCAAATGTTTGTTCGGCATTTCGTGGCGTGATGCCGTAGCATGGAATTTTATCCACTTTGACATATTTTTCATCATGCTGTTCGTATTTTACCAAACCGGATTTCTGTCCGTTGCGCAATATAAAATACTCGTGGGCCCTGGGTTCATCCTCGAAGGATAAATCAGCCCCGGGAATTTCAAAAGGCATGTTGTAGATTAAATCGATGACATCACCAGGTGCATCATCGATCACACGCTTGCCAGTGTAAAGTGTGGAGATATCAGGGACATGATCAGACTTATAATCCTCGCCGTTAATCCCAATGCTTTTCGCTTTCATGCGCAAGTTGACGTCTTTGGTGACCAAAACGACTTCACGATCTTTATGCGTTTGCGCAAGGATAAAGGCTGTGTTGAGAATTCGGTGATCAGGCTTGCCATCATTAAAATTAAATCGCAGCACCTCATGAATATTCTGATCGAATTTAATAATGATTTTTCCAAGGCCGGGGCCGATTTTCACGCCATGACCAAAAATTTTATCACGGCTCAATTTATCGAGGTTGCGAACGAATTCCCGGGCGTGAAAGTTGATCGTATCATTCCCTTTTTTGAACTGATCCAGCTCTTCCAGCACAGTTATTGGGATGACAATATCATTATCACCAAAATGGTTGATGCACGTATGGTCGTGCAAAATGACATTTGTGTCGAGAACCATAATTTTGCTTTTTCCAGGCATGATATGCTTTACTCTCCCGTTTGCGCATGAGCTTACGGCTTGAATTTTGGTTATTTTCCAGTTTATTAACGCAATCACCATTTAAAAAATTGCAGGGACGCAACCGAAAATTCGTCATGCATTCCCTTGATTACTTCGCTCTGAATCCTGAAAACATCAAACTAAAATTCGTGCAATTAGCGAAATTCGTGGTCATCTTTACAACAGGAAAATCATTTAAAATGTTACATATTTTTCCATCCTAAATCAACCAATTCATTTTGAAAAGACTTGCATTGCAATTTTCATAACTTTCTGATAAATTTAGCAAATAGTACATTTCAGAGAATCTGATACAGAAGGAAGATATACAAAACTATGTGGGATCAACGCTACGACACGGAAGAATATATTTATGGTATCGAACCAAATCAGTTTGTAAAAGACACCATCCAAAATATAAAAAAAGGAAAAGTGCTTTGTCTTGGCGCCGGGGAAGGTCGCAACGCTGTCTATTTAGCACAACAAGGCTATGAAGTCACCGCCGTGGATTCATCCGCAGTTGGGATGCAAAAAGCACAAAAACTGGCTGCAGCAAACAATGTTTCCATTAAAACAGTTACCGCGGATTTGGCAGATTATAAAATTGAGCCTGAGAGCTGGCAGGGAATGATATCCATATTTTGCCATGTGCCATCCCAACTGAGAAAAAAAATACATAGAAATGTTGTAAGCGGATTGGTTTCAGGCGGGATTTACATTTTGCAGGCCTATACACCGGAACAATTGCACTACCGCACAGGTGGACCGTCCAACGTTGATATGCTTTATAAATTGACCGATTTGCAAAATGATCTCTCAGGCTTGATTTTCAAAACAGGCGAAGAAAAAATACGCGAAGTCCACGAAGGCGTTTTACACACTGGTAAAAGCGCTGTCGTGCAAATAGTGGCTGAAAAGCCGTAATCAACCTGCTCTTTTCATGCAGAATTTCAGGGAATAAGTCCAATTATGCCGCAAATCGGTATCGAATTAAAACAACTTTTTGCAAGTGGACTGATCGACACGGTCACAGGCTATTTGTATATTCTGGTGCCAATCCTGACGCTAATCAGCCTGTATCTTGGCGCTGTTTGGTTGCAGTTGCAGTCGCGGTTCTACTTTCTATCGATCGTTGTCGCAAATACGCTTATGCTCGGATACGAACTCCTGGTTTTGCTTTCCCCGAGCACTACGATACCGGGGCCAAATACATCTTATCTGCATTTGAGCTTTCATGTGCTCATTCTTGTTTATTTGGCCGTAGCCCCTTCAATTCCTGAAAAAATTTCAGCAGATTTAACGACACTCCTGAAAAAAAACTTCTGGCTCCTGCTTTCACTTCTGTTACTACCGGCAGCCTACTACCTGGATATCATTCAATTTCAACTACCGGATATTGTGAAACCAGTCAATCTCTGGATTGTACTCATCATTCCAACTATTTCGCTGATGATTTTTCGCCTCCTGCGGCATGGCAAGTTCAAAGCCTACGATGCGGTTACTTATATTTTAATGTTTACCGGATTTGCCATTGCTTCATGGCTCGACCGTTTCCAGAGTACAAATTATGCCTTATTCGCCCTCGCACCGGCCAATGGACTGTTCATCTATCTTCTCTTGCGCAACCACAGGCACAGTGTCGTACTTGAAGCTGAATTGCGCAGTGGTTTGCTCGAACAAAATCAGACTTTGCGCAGCGAGAATCAAATTCACGAACATATCCTGAAATTTTCCCGCGAGGCGATTCTTCGCATCGATCGTGATGATCATGTCACCTATTGTAACAGCGCCTTTGAGCAGCTTACCGATCTCAAACTGGACGATGTCCAGCAGCAAAAGCTAAATCATGTACTCAGCCAGAATTTTTATGATGCTGCTCAACCAGCGCTCAAATCAGCACGACGTGGCAAATGTGCCACGTTTGATATAAAATTAAGCAAGCGTGACGGCGAGGAAAAAGCCTTTACAGTCTATGCCGAACCATTGCTCGACGCCAGACAAAAGTTCAATGGAACCCACCTGGGTTTCGTCGATATCACCATGCCCATTTCCCAGCGGGATGCGCTCGATTCCAGGCTTTCCCAACAAGGTGTTGATCTCGAAATGTTCCGTATGGCGTTGACGATGACGGATGAAGCGCTGGTTTTAACCGACAACGAAGAACATATTCTCCTGATTAACAAGGCTTTCACCCGGCTTACCGGTTACGGCGCCGCCGATTTACTTGGCCAGAGCACACAATTTTACCGCTTAAAAAATAAACATGGCGAAGGTATCTGGCAGACGCTGCAGCAGGGTAAAAGCTGGCAGGGAGAGATGAGCAATAAACGCAAAGACGGCAGCCGGCTGGAAACGGATGTCATCGCAACGCCAATTTTGGACGAGAAGGGCACAGCAAAATATATCCTTTGGACAGAAAAAGATGCAGCAATTCGGAAAAACTATAAGAAAGAGAAAGATGAGCTGCATGCGAAAATCAAAGGGCACCGCGAAGCATACCACAATCTTGAAGAACAGATCGATGTGCTGTTTTCCATCGCAGACAACGGCATCCTCTTGCTGCGACCTGAAGGAACATGCGCATTCATGAACCAGAAAGCAGTGCAACTGCTTGGTTATTCAAAAGATGAATTGCCCATAAAAAAACTCCCCGGCTTTGTAAAGGACATGCTGCGCATGGAAGCAAGTTATGGCGATAAACTGGAAATGCGCCTGTCTGATTATCAGGATGTTTTCGTCCGGCCGGATGGTAAACGGGTCACGTTTCGCTGGCGTGGCACACCGGTCTGGAGCAAAACAAGGGAGCCGCTGGGTGTCGTTTTACACATTTCAGAAATCCATCAAACCGCAGTCCAGGACCCAAAAGCACAAGATGGTGAACCTGTAATTTCGCATTCCCGGGACGCAGCAATCGATCAAACCAAATACAACGAATTGCTCGATCTCAGTGAGATGCTAAATGCCAATGGCGACGATGGCAGTATCGCAGCCGGACTACGCACCGTGTCGGAAAGTCTCAAATGGCCACGCTTTATTTTTTATGAGAAAAATTTTCAATCCAGCCATTACGAATTGTTGCATTCCGCAGGCTTTCAGCCAAAAGTACAACGGCATTTAAAAAGCCTGTCCTGTGAATCGGTCGACCAGTATTTAAACAGCCGTTTTGCCTTCGGGAAAGCCTTTTTTCTTTCTGAGGAAAAGCTTGAACCTGGTCAAAAAAATTGGGTTTTTGCCCCACCAAACCTCACCTTTCAAACACCGCAACTTTGGCACCCCAGGGATGTATTGCTGCAGCCGCTCTATGCGAAGGGCAAGCAGGTCGGTCTGCTTCTTTTGGGCGAGCCATCAGAAAGCACACAACTCACGGAAAATTCACTGCTGTTCCTGGATAAATTCGCCCAGCAACTGGCCTTTTATCTTCACCGAAAAATTGGCAGTGAAACCGAACGCCTGCAGCAAAAGCGCTCGGAATTATTGCTTGAACTCTCACGCCTTGAAACGGAAAATCTCTTCTCTGCCAGGTTTCTTGAAAACATTCTCAAGAAAATACGGGCTGCGATCAATGCTGAAGTCTGTATTTTGACGAAGACAGAAAGGCCGGTTGGAATTTGTTCACAAAAATCCAGTCGCAACGCCTACAAAACCACCCACTTTACAAATCCTGAAGTCGTTCTGAATGAAATACAGGAAAACCGGACGCAAAAAAGCCCGGATCAATTCAAAAAAATCTACAAAAAAATGGGCTTCACAGGTGAAACTGAAATTTTCGTCAACAGACAAAAAATGCTCTGTAAAAGGCGTGATTATGGACTTATTCTTTGCGCCAGGGAGAACGATCCTTTCAGCAGAGAGGAACAAAACTATGTGCAGGAATTGGCAGCACAACTGGCCAGGTTGATTGAAAATTCACAGCTTTTTGATGAGATTGAAGCGAAAGCTGCCGAGCTGGAAAAAGCCAATGTCCTGATATCTGAATTTTTGGCGAACGTATCCCATGAACTGCGCACGCCTTTGCACGCCATTCTTTCTTATGTCGAATTGCTGCGGCAAAAGGGAAAGGCACCCGAAGCGGAGCGTACACGTCATCTGGAAACGATTCGTCGCAGTGGCAAAAAATTGCTCAACCTCATCAATGATTTGCTTGACTTGCACAAGATTGAAGCGGGTAAAATCGAGCCCAAACCTTCTGTCTTTTCACCACGGGAATTGATGCAGAATATCGAACGGGAAATTCGGCCTTTATGCGATGAAAGCGGTCTAAATCTGACAATTACCGTCCATAAAAATGTGCAACCTTACATTCGTACAGATATTGACATGCTGGAAAGGGTGGTTCTCAATCTGGCACGAAACGCGCAAAAATATACCGAAAACGGAAGTGTTGAGATATTTATGGCGATGAGCACAAAAACCGATCTTCATCTCGAGGTAAAAGATACAGGCATCGGGATTCCGAAAAGTGCACAGGCAACAATATTCGAGCCCTTTCAGCAATTGGAAGGCCATGGCCAAATCCGGCACAAAGGCAGTGGTTTAGGTTTGGCAATTTCAAAAAGTATCATCGATTTACTCTCAGGGAATATCGCCGTAGAAAGTGAAGCAGGTAAAGGCGCGCGTTTTACCATCGATGTTCCGGTCAAACCGATGTCACGCAAACCCAGACAAAAAAGCAGCAGCAAAGCCAAACCGGCAAAAAAGAAAAAGACACATAAAAAAGGCAGCCTGATATTACTCGTCGATGATGATGAAAGCACACGGGAAGCGATGCGATTTCTCCTGGAGAATGCAGGCTATCAGGTAGAATTTGCCAGCGATGGGGAAAAAGCAATCACGCTCGCCCAACGGCTTCGGCCCGATTTGATCCTGCTCGATGTGATGATGCCGGGCATGGATGGCTTGCAGACGACACGGGTTCTGAAGTCGCAAAAACAGTTGCGGGATATTCCGGTTATTGCATTGACCGCGCGTGCCATGCAGGAAGACCGTGAGAATGCCATGGATGCCGGCTGTGATGATTTTCTCTCCAAACCTTTCGAAATGGATGTTTTTCTGGATTTAGTGGGGAAATATATTTAAACTAAACTGAGGTAAAAAATGCCCGACAAAAAACAGATTGAAAAAATACGGAAAACCATTCACGATTTACGTGCGAGCCACCATGCAGCCAACCTGAATGCACAGGCGGCCGGGATGCTCAGTAAAAAAATCAATTCTGCGGAAGGGGAAAAAATTGCAAAGCATATTGCGTTTTTGAGTAAAGATCTGGGGAAGTTTATCAAACATCTGGATACATTATCCAGCGATTTAAAAAACCTGAAGTGATTAAATTCGCGTTCATCTTTAAAAAATTGAGCTATGCAAAAAAATAAATCCAACATACAAATTTTACTCGCGGACGATGACGAATCCGTCCTTTTTGCCATGGAAAGCATTCTGCAGGAGCAGGGTAATTACAATCTGCAGGCCACAACCTCAGGTAAAACTGCCTTAAAAGCGTTGCTCTCGCAAAACTTTCATGTTGCCCTTCTCGATCTGAAAATGCCCGATCTGGATGGCATGGAAATTTTACAAAAAGTGAAAGCAACGTCGATTCCAACGGAAATCATCATGATCACCGGGCATGCAAGCATCGACACAGCCGTTTCCGCAATACGGCTGGGCGCTTACGATTACCTGCCAAAACCAGTTGACAGCAACGACCTGGTGCGTGTCGTTCAGCATGCACTTGAGCGATCCCTCCTTCTCGAACAAAATCAACAGCTGGAAAACCAGGTTGCTTCCCTGACACAATACCACGATATCATCGGCAAATCGGCACCGATGCGGACGCTCTTTCAAACATTGGAAGCCATTGCAAGCAGTGATGCGTCCGTACTCATACTCGGTGAAAGCGGCACAGGAAAGGAACTGGTCGCCAATGCGGTGCATCGCAGTAGTGAGCGCAGCTCGGGCCCGTTTATCGCCGTCAATTGTGCAGCCTTGCCGGCAACAATTTTAGAAAGCGAACTCTTCGGCCATGAACGCGGTGCCTTCACAGGTGCAGTCAAAGACAAAAAGGGGCTTTTCACGCAGGCGAACAATGGCACCATTTTTCTCGATGAAATCGCAGAAATGCCAATTGAACTGCAAGCCAACTTGTTGCGCGTACTGGAAACCGGAATTTTCCGTCCCGTGGGCAGTCAGGATGAAGTGAAAGTGGATGTCCGGGTCCTGGCAGCGACCAACCAGTCACCACTCCGGGCTGTGGAAGAAAAACACCTTCGTGAAGATTTGTATTACCGTCTTGCCGTTGTTGAGGTCGAACTTCCACCGTTGCGCGACCGGATTGAAGACATTCCATTACTGGCTAATTTTTTCCTGAAAAGATTTGCTTCCGGAGCTGGCAAAGAATTGCAAGGTTTTGCGCCGGAAACACTGGAATGCATGCTAAATTATGAATGGCCAGGCAATATCCGGGAATTGCGAAATGCTCTCGAGCGCGCTGTGATTCTATCGACAAATTCTATTGTGCTGCCGGAAAACCTGCCCCCGCGCCTTTTTAAAAATTCAACTTATGCTTCATCTGAAAAAAAATCAGCTAACCAGGATGGTGAACTCGTGGTTTTTCCCCTGGGTGAGCCCCTGGCACATGTCGAGAAAAAATTCATACTCGAGACATTGCAGAACTGCAAGAACAATAAAACAAAAGCAGCACAAGTTTTGGGGATCAGCCTGAAAACGTTGCACAACAAATTGGGGCGGTATAAAGAAAGTAGCCTGGGCTGAAAACAGCTCATTATGGTCGCAATCCGACACAAAACAACGATTACAATCACTGCACTCTATTAAAAAATATTATAGAAAGATTATGCCAATAAAACTTCCTATATCTTATTTTTTAATAAAATTCTAGTTCCATATTTTCCCTTATAAAAATTAAAACCAGAATATTACATTTAGCTTGGTTTTAATAAAATATTTTATCATTGTGATAATTCAGCCAAATACTACCCAATTCACACTGATACCGAAACTTCAACTTATCAATTCGGAGGATTTCATGAAAAAACTCATCGGCATCTTCGTTTCCATGTTATTAATTCCTGTCGCGGGTTTCAGTCAAAATGTGTCTCTTTTAAACTCCTACAAGATCCCCACTTATTCATTTCATAGTATTAAATTGGGAAGCCAGGATTTTCTTGACTATTCAAGAACGAATCTTTTAGGACGCAGACAAATTGAAAAAGAATTCAACTTAAATCTTAATATAGATGAATTCTCAATGAAGCAAAGCCCTAAAAAAACAAGTATTAGTGTGGGAACCATGTCACTGAACTACGGATCGACATCCTTCAGGTATATAGGGTATGATTATAATGCTGTCACTGGCAGGGTTGAAGAGAAGGAGATTTCGAATACAGATGACTATTTCACAGGTGTGCTTGTAGCAATAAATTCAACGGACAAATATTTCTCCAATGAGCGGGGCTTCTTTATTCACGGTGGTTTGGGCGCAATTGACATTTTCAACAACAGGATAATTGATCCATTTTCAGGCCGATCTGTCAATAATAAAGTGCTAACAACATTGAATAATTTTCCACTTGGTGTAGGTTTCGGTAGAGTAATAGGGGTTAAAAATGTTGTCCAGGCCTACATAATTTCTGACGAACTAAACATATCCATGTCAGATGAGAAACTACTGGAATTGGCCGAAATTATAGAAAAACACAGTAATGGATTTTATGAGGCAGAATACAGGGATGATTCAGAAATAAAATTCCACAACGACATAGCGGAAATTGCCGGGCAGCATTGCGAATCCACCAAAATCGATCAAATAATGAACTCATCGATATATAAAACTTCCTCCCGTTATGTTGGCTGGGATGTAAGATTTGGGATAAACAATATATATGGCAATGTTATAAATTTTACAGCAGAAACCACAGATGAAGACTATATTTCAGACTTATATTTACAATTCAAATATACACGGCCTTTAGATTTTAATAAACAATTCATCGGCTCTGTACTTTATTCAAAAAATTTGCAAGATGATGATGGTCGAACTCCCCGACTTGGAATTACCTCGAGTTTTACGATTGACCACAATTATAAATGGTCTTCTTCGATTTCAGCAAATTATACGAAAGTTTATTTTGAAGAAAAATTTCTTGGTAATCCATCCAATACTGCGATCACATTAAAGACAGATTATTTAATTTTAAATAAATTCTCTGTATATGCAATGTTCGCCTATAACAAAAACAACTACGAATCTCTCAGCAGCCTGGTTGAAACAATTGATCCGAATTTATCCAATGCAGCATCCTGGTTCCCTTATGCTTACCCTTTGTTGAATGATAAAACGGAGTATTTCAACTTCCATGTCGGGATTAACTTCTTTTTGTTGTGATTTCAGTTTTAAAAAATTGATAATTAATCAATAATTATAGATTAAGAATTCAAATTCAGCACACTGACAGGGCAGTGAGCCTCTGTAAGTGTGCTGCTTAAAGGAATCAATTTTATGCCGGAAGTAGACTGTACATATTTTTTCACGAGTTTCCGGAATGAACTCAGCCACAAATCATGTAAAAATTACACACATAAACTCCATCCTTTCCTGCTCATTCCTTGCAGTTATTGTCCTTCGAAAATTACCGATCCGTTATCAAAACCATCCTTAATGTAATTATTACATTATTTTTCCCGGCTTTATCCTACGCCATAATCGAATAAATTACTGTTTTAAAATAACTTAGAATTTAAAATAATATTTTGGCATTACCTTTGTAGAACATGCCTAACGTAGGAAGGAAGTTCATCGTAACAGCAAAGGAGGTGCACATGAGCTTAGGACAATTGGTAATCATAATACTGGCCTGTGTTTCAGTAGCCAAAGCCTTTATTTATTTTGGCGAACTGGAATATAAAGGCAAGTGGCTGAACTATCTTATCGCCATTCTTGGTGGCGTCCTTGGCGCCCGCCTGGGATTAATTATTCCGGCATTTCAGACAATTGCTCTACTCGTCTCCATTGGTACAGCGATTGCATTGTTGACCATATACCAACTCATACGTTGGCGTTTTATACACTGGCACAGCATGCAAAACAGCAAATCTGCACGTCGCGCACCAGCCTGGCAAATCAGGTGAATAGCCTAAATACAGGAGGATTTTATGCGAGTCTTTACAAAAGGATTCATACTCGGCTTGCTTCTTACTATCGGGTGGTCAACAAGTG
>QQUM01000250.1 GCA_008501545.1 Calditrichota bacterium | reverse complement strand
AAAAATAATCTTTTTCGATATTTTTTATACAGTGGGGCAATGTCGTGGGGATTTCTGCTCAATTTATAAAGATTTACAATAGCATTATCAGATGTCGCATCTGGCGCCGGAGTTCGCTTTAAGAATTGCATCTAAAAAAATCCTGCACTTGAAATGAATATGCCGATATTGTTATGAGTTTTTACAGTAATATCAAATTAAAAAGATATTAAAGAAAAATTCATCAACTTGCAAAGATTTTAAGAGTTTAACATATGTAATTTATCTCCACCTCCTTTCATTTGTCAAGCGCATGTAGGTGGTTTTATCAGAAACTGATTTTAGCCGAAATTAGTAAACCGAAAGTTTCAGAACAAAAGATGTTTCACTTTTACTAATCACAGCTAAAATCGTTAATAAGGTGGATGTATAGAAAAGAGAAGTCAAATTCACAAAACTCATGTGCTTCCTCCCCCCTTGGAAGCAACAGTTGCTCTATGAAAATTCGAGACTTCTACTATTTGCCTTGATAGGGTTAATTTTTTTCCAAATTCCATAAAATTAATTAAAAAAATCTTAACCAACCAAATTAAGTCCAAAAAAACCAACTACTTATTTTTCAATATTATATTGCTGAAAAGTTAAACTTCTATGAATTTTATTCGTTCGTTTGGTCTGCTTCCTTGAGGAGTGTAATGTTTGCTGGTTTATCTTCTTAACAGCATTTTCATTACCTTTGTGTGGTAGGATCCAACTTGAAATGAGTATAAATATATTCCCGATGATAAAAGAGTCCCATCAAATTCAATAGAATGGTTTCCCTGCTCATAAAACTTATCAATTGGTGGCAATATCCTTTGACCAAGCAAGTTATGGACTTCAAAGCGTACGTTAGAACTGCTCGGTAGCGTAAAGCTAATTCGTGTTGTTGTTGAAAATGGATTGGGATAATTTTGCTCTAAAATTAAACCTGGATATTCAAAATCCTTCTCATCAACCTGCGTGTATTGTGGACCGAACAAATTATACCATTTCTCAACCGCCCATCCATAATAGGTTTGCGTGTACACAGAAATCTCTTCATCAACTTCTACATCATATACAGAGGCGTAGCCTCCTGCAAGGCCATTTGCCGATCCTCGTACATATTCTCCAATCCGCGCCAGGTTATTCGCTGCAATATCTATCGTATCGACAGGTATACCACTCACACTTTCAAATACATTAATACGGCCATACGGATATGCCCCATCCCTCCCCTTCAGGAGAAATACGTCCGTTGCTGCAAATAAGTATTCCTTTGGATCTGAATAGGCCAATCCTAAAAATGTCGGGACACCAGAACCACCATTGCTAACGACATCCGTTTCCTCCAATTGCAAATTGAAAAATGAATCCATCACATAGCCATTATCTATATCCCCGCTGTAGCGAAGAATTTCTCGTGATGAAGCGCAGCTCACATAAATTTGCGATGCATTGGAATTTGCTGCTAAGCCCTGGAAAATACCTGCAGGTAAGTCGATGGATAGCACAGGACGCGAACCACTCTTGTCCGTACTTTGCCAGATGGATGGATTACTGTTGATCGAAGGAAAAATTTTCAGTTCATCTTTTTTTTCATCCGTTCCCCTATAATCGGCAACGAAAACATCGCCGTTTCCAGCAACAGCAATCGCATAAATTGTCTCCTTTCCCGTCGGCATAGAATATGGTGTGGAGACCACGCCTGAGGCTGTGAGCTCAAAAACGAGGATTGTGTGATCTTCGTCATTATTTGCAACATAGAGTTTATTTTCAGGTCCACCTGTTATCTGCCATGCACCGTTCAGGATTATTTCGTTTTCACTTGTCCCCCAAATATCACGTTGGGAATATGGTGCATACGCTTGATCGGTTACACGACCTCTCACTGAGTCCGCATCCCAATATCCAACCAGATAATTTTCAGATGTTAAGAAAATATCGCTTTCAGGCTCCTCCGGGCCAGTAATGAGCGCTACAAAACGGTTCGGTCCAAGTACTGCGACACTTGAGGTAAGAAAACCTGTACCATGCTCTCCATCATCCAGCGTGACATACTCGGGTTGCCACATACCACTCTGTGCCTGAACGAATGGCGAGAACAACAGAAAAATGGAAAATATTTTTATTAAATTTTTCACTATTGCAACTCCACGGCGTATCGCTTGCAAATCAATATCAGCTTTCCGGCAACCATATTATATAAAAATTCGAACTATTCTTCAACTAATTGCAACTTTTCCAGCCCGGGAACTCACAAGTTGCACAACATTTGAACACATTATTATTTTTTACTTGCGTAAATCAACGAATGAACTCATTTACCTGTCAATGTGAAAAACTATTACAACTATTCCCTAGAGAAAATTATGCCAAAGTATATTTTCATATATAGCCATTTTTTTATTGGAAAAGGCAGGCAATACACTTTTTACGGCAATCACCGCTAATAATCCTATTTTAAATCAGAAAGGCTTATTTTACCTATAAACAAAATCACCTCGATTTCTTTATTGCAAAAGCATCAGGAAATTTTATATTTTCTCAATTTATTTTCATATTTTAATCCAACCCATACTTGGAGAGATTTGTTTATTTTCATTCTACTGCATAAAAATACAGGAGTAAATTGTGAACCCGAAAAAAGTTGTACTGGCTTATTCAGGCGGTTTGGATACATCGATCATCATACCCTGGCTGAAAGAAAACTACGGTTGTGAAGTTATCGCCATGGCTGCCGATCTGGGGCAGGGTGCTGAGCTGGAAGGATTGGAAGAAAAAGCATTGAAAACAGGTGCC
>QQUM01000189.1 GCA_008501545.1 Calditrichota bacterium | reverse complement strand
AACTTGACATTGAGCGTGTTGCTGTGATTGTTGGTTCCGGCATTGGCGGCATGCTCACATTTACAGAAGAATCAAGAAAACCGTTTGAGCGCGGCCCGAGACGCATCAGCCCATTTTTCATTCCTATGATGATATCAGACATCGCAGCGGGACAAATCTCCATGCGTTACGGTTTTCGCGGCCCCAACTACGCAACAACATCCGCTTGCGCTTCCAGTGCAAATGCTCTGGCAGATGCCTGGCGAATTATCCAACGGGGTGAGTCCGATGTGGTTATCGCTGGTGGTTCGGAGGCAACCATTAACGAATTGGGTGTTGGTGGTTTTAATGCGCTGAAAGCATTGTCAACTCGTAACGACGAACCCCAAAAAGCAAGCAGACCATTCGATTCGGAAAGAGACGGTTTTGTCATGGGTGAAGGCAGCGGTATGCTGGTTGTTGAAAGCCTTGAACATGCGCAAAAGCGCAATGCAAAAATTTACGGTGAACTGGCCGGTGCCGGTCTCTCTGCCGATGCATATCATGTTACAATGCCAGCTCCTGAAGGTTATGGTGCCCAGTTAGCCATGAAACGCTGTCTTGTCAATGCCAACGTCCAGCCCGAGGATGTCCAGTATGTTAATGCACATGGGACATCCACACCGGCAAACGATAAAAACGAGACGATTGCCATTCGCAAAGTTTTCGGCGCACATGCTGACGCGCTCGTGGTGAATTCGACGAAATCAATGCTCGGTCATTTACTCGGTGCAAGTGGCGTTATTGAGGCTGCCGCCATACTTTTATCCATGCGTGATGGCGTGCTGCACCCGACTGTGAACCAGGACAACCCAGATCCGGACTGTGATTTGGATTATGTCCCGAACACAAGTCGTAACCATGAAATCAATGTTTCGATTTCCAACTCATTTGGCTTTGGCGGACACAATGCGACGCTGTGTTTACGCCGTTTCGCGTCTTAGGTCGAATAGTTGAGGGGGATAATCCTTTTTTGAAAAATGACGATTATAAAGCTTAATAATTCATTCCGGTATAAAAGAGCGCGGCAATTCATAAGCCACGCTGCACCAACCACATTTTCCGCTCGACTTGATCCGAGTGGAATGCCGTGCTGAGCTTTCCCAGAATCGAGCAGAAAAAAATGTCCTGCTGCAATTCAGTGGGAAACTTCGAAAAATGGTCATCTCAGAACGGCAAGTATCCGGTTATTTTTCATCAGAATCCACAGTGCTGATATGTTCAACTGGCTTACTCAACTTTTTAGAAATTCTACCACATCCAATACGCCCGTATTTGAAGTTGACCACAATTCTCTTGAAAAACTGTTCAAATACTCTTTTTCAGACAGGCAAATAATCGAGCAGGCACTCAAGCACAGATCGGTTTTGCCAACCCTGCAGGAATCCCGCGTGGAGTCCAATGAGCGACTGGAGCTGCTGGGAGATGCCGTCCTGGGTTTGGTTGTAACCGAGTTTCTTTATACTCAATTTCCCGAGAAAGAAGAAGGCAAGCTTACAGAAATGAAATCATTGCTGGTAAGCCGTAAAATCCTTGCCAAGGTAGGGAACAGGCTAAAACTTGGTGAATATATGCTACTAAGTGAAGCCGAAGTGCGAAGCGGTGGACGAACGCGTATTTCTATCGTTGCGGATGCAATGGAATCCGTTATTGGTGCGATGTACCTGGATGGCGGACTGGAAATTGCACGACAGTTTATCATCGAAAACATCCTGCATGATTTTGAAAAAATCATGAATGAAGACCAGCATAAAAATTTTAAGAGCATCCTGCTGGAACACGCCCAGGGGAACAATTTCGGCCCGCCGACCTATAAAATACGTGATGAAAACGGCCCCGACCATAAAAAAATATTTACGGTCGAGGTTTTTATTCAACATAAAATTGTTGGCATCGGAAAAGGAAAAAGCAAAAAGCACGCAGAACAAAATGCTGCAAAAGATGCAATTGAAAAACTGCTAATTTAAATGGAATTATTCAGATTAGGTCAGGAAATAAAAATTCTCGCAGAACTGGATGGGCAGGTACATGAATTCGACACGAAAATTCATTCAATTGATGCTGACGAGATTTCGGTTTACGCATTTTATAAAGGGCAGGACCTTCCTTGTGAACCTGGTTTCGATGTCGAAATTCTCTTTACAATGCCTGATGCATACTATTCAATCCGGAGTACTGTTTTAAGAACAGAATCGGATGCAGACCACCTTGTCGTCCTCAAAGGTGTGCAGGACAGGATCAACCGGCAGCAACGGCGCAGGTTTTTCCGGGTTGCAACCCGCCTGCGCATCGCATTTGCCTTTCTCGGTTTTGAAGAAGGAAAAAAACAGAAAATTGTGCGATCGACTTTCACGAAAAATATAAGTGGAGGCGGTCTCTATTTTTATTTTGAAGAACCGCTACGGCTTGGCGAAGTTTTGCCAATCGAACTCTTCCTGCCGGATGAAGAACAACCGATTGAGGCAAAAGGACGTATTGTACGGAAAGATAATGTCACAAAACCTGATGTTATGTTGAATGCGTACGGAATTAATTTTGAAAAAATTAGCGAGAGTGACCGCACAAAACTCATCTCATTTTTAAACCGGCTGCAAAGCCGCGTCAAACAGTCCTGAAAATGCCTTCCGACCAAAAGTATTACACCGTCGACTCTCCCACCACTGTCGAGCATCGGGTTAAAGACAGTTTATTTATCGCTCACCTGCGACCGGCGAACTCACGTGAGCAAGCTGAAGATATCATCTCAATGATACGAGCCGGGTATGCCGACGCAACCCATAATTGTT
>QQUM01000300.1 GCA_008501545.1 Calditrichota bacterium | reverse complement strand
GGCGACAAGACTTATGTCAAAGGTAAACTCGGTATTGGCACCACAAATCCAAGCGTTGAGCTGCATGTCGACGGCAGGTTTTTCGCCAGCCAGGGTGGTATTATTACACAGGAAGATTGGAGCAATGTACCTGCTGCATCCAGCAACAAGAATGACCGCTTTCAGAATAGTTGGGAAAATTACAGCAATACCTTCAATCAAGCAGCCTATTTTAAGGATAGCATGGGTATTGTTCACCTTCGAGGGCTCGTTAAAAAAGGGACAATCGGTACACATATCTTTATTCTACCTAACGGATACAGGCCTCCAAAACGTGAATTAATGGTAGCCTGCACCCATCCAAACATTGCAGGAAGAGTTGACATTTGGAATGATGGTAAAGTCGTTGCACAAGGCGGAAGCAATCTTTGGATATCACTCGATGGCATAACATTCAAGGCCGCACCTGCCGGCCCTGTTTTCGAACTGCCACCTGGTGGACTTGGTGGCATAGGTGGAATAGGTGGTATTATTGGTGGCAATGTTGTTGTAAATCCACGTGGATAGTTCATACGGAACCATTCAGTTTTTCCGGCTGAAATCCGCGATTTTTGCGGGTGGAATGCCGGATTCTTTTCAATATGGAAAATAGAATAAAACTTTGCGATGAATACAAACAATTTGGATTACCAGTCATTATTCGATGCCGGTCTATCAAATCTGCAAAAATTGGCCACGACGGAGTGGACAGATTTTAACGCCCATGATCCGGGAATTACCATTCTCGAGCAGTTGTGCTATGCACTGACCGATCTGGTTTATCGGATCGATCACACCATGCCTGACCTTCTGGCGAGCGCCAGCGGAAAAGCCGATGCCGTTTTGTTTCAACCGGGAGATATTCTGACAAGCTGTCCGGTGACGGCCACCGACCTTCGCAAGCTGGTTCTCGATGTTACCGGGGTAAAAAATGCATGGATCGAGGCGACCAGATCAGAGACAGGACCGCTGTATTACAAAACAACAGAAGACGCCAGTTCACTCGGGGTGGATGGAGATAAACTGTTGCATGAATCGGTGGAGATTCAAGGCTTGTACAACGTTTATTATACGATTTACGATGAGAAGAAAGCAAGCAGTATCAAACAGAATATTCTCGCCACACTGCAGGCAAATCGCCCGCTTTGCACAGATTTTGTGCGCATTGAACAGCTGGTCGCAGAAAAAATTGCCATCGATGCGGATATTGAAATCGAAGCAGTTGATGATGCAGAAAATTTGCTCGTGGAAATTTACAGACGGATTGCAGATTACATCTCACCAACAGTGCGGTTTCACAGCCTGTACGAAATGCAATTGTTGGATAAACGCAACGATGAAATTTACGACGGTCCACATTTGCAGCATGGATTCATTGACGACGCTGAGTTGGCAAAAGCACAACGCCGAAAAGAATTGCACCGTTCGGATCTCATCAATGCCATTATGCGCCTTGAAGGTGTTCGGGCTGTAAGCCGGATCAGCTTTGGAAAAGGCCCGCAGGCAGATGCCTGGAGCCTGCAACTCGACAGTAAAAAAGCCGCACTCTTCGATTATTCACGCTCGGATATTCGCCTGCACCGCGAGCAGTTACCCGTCCACATCGATCGTGAGCGTGTCCGCTCTGATTTTGCAATTTTGAACAGTAGATTAATGCAATCGAGCAACCAGACAAACGGTGGAAGTATAATCGCCCGGGAAGGAACCGACCGGGAAATTGCCAATTATTTTTCATTTCAACACCAATTTCCAGCAAATTATGGCATTGGTGCACTTGGCTTGCCGGATTCGGCTTCCGCACAAAGAAAAGCACAGGCAAAACAGTTGAAAGCCTATTTGCTGCTGTTCGACCAATTACTCGCCAATGCATTTGCTCAACTCCAAAATGCCTGCACGCTTCTTTCAGCTGACAGCACGAGCTCGCGAACCTATTTTGCCCGGAAGATCGATGATCACAAACTGGCTTTGCAGGATATACTCGAGATGAGTCAGGAAGCATTACAGGAGCTCACGGATGCATCCGCAGCAGATCGATTTAAGAACAACCGGAAAAACCGTTTTTTAAATCACTTGCTGGCCAGGTTTGGGGAACAATTCACCGACTATGCGCTGACAGCGCTTGAAAAAAATAGGGATGCAAAGCTAATTCATGACAAAGCAAAATTTTTGCAAAACTATCCGCATGTCAGCAGCCGGCGTGGCATAGCTTTCAATTACCTCGAGATACCGGAAGGAACGAACCTGTCCGGTCTTGAACACCGCATTCGCCGCAAAGTTGGCATCGGCTTCCCGGGTGAATCGTTCTATTCAGCTGATGAAGATTTTATTATGATTGAGCACATTTTGCTCCGCCCGATGCGTGATGATGACAACCAAGTGACACCCCTGCTGGTCGATCCTGCGACCAAAGATCCTTTTTCTCTCCAGATCAGTTTCATACTTCCGGAGAATGCCGGTCGTTTTACCAACGCGAATTTTTGCAAATTTGTGGAACGAACCATCCGGGAAGAAACACCTGCGCATATTGTAGCTTACGTCCACTGGTATTCACCCGGAAAGCTTGCTCTTATTCGAGATGCCTATCTGAATTGGCTTACGCAAAAACGAGATTTTGAAAGTTGACAGCCATGAAAAAGACCATTCCTGTTCGCGATGCGAGGGATCGATTAATCGATTTATTGGGTATAGGCCGTACGGCGCCCTTGCGTGATCTCGATGTTGTTGATAATCCCCTTATCGTTGCGATCAACACACCGGCACGCATCCCCATTGCTTCCAGCCAGCTCGGA
>QQUM01000270.1 GCA_008501545.1 Calditrichota bacterium | reverse complement strand
CGAAACAGGTGTGCGCATTATAAAAAGCAAAAGTGTCGATGCATTGGGCAATGCAGCGATTTCCGATTCCGGCATCGTCGTGCAGTTGCGTAACTTTCAACCACAAATCACTGCAATTTCTGATACCAGCGTATTTGAAGATTCGCTTTTTACAATGCATGTATTTGCCAGTGATGCCAATCCGTTGGATTCGCTGTTTTTCACTGATAACAGCAATTTTTTTGAAGTTAAAACCATCACATCTGGTCATGGACTTGTCGAATTTACACCGACAAATGAAACTGTTGGGAACCACCAAATCACAATCTATGCATCGGATGGTCAAATGATCGATTCAACCCGGTTCAACTTTGCAGTCATAAATACAAATGATGCACCGTTGCCATTCGAGTTGCTTTCGCCTGCCAATGGCGCCACAACTGATTCGCTCAATTTGAGTTTGAGCTGGGTTGCGGCAGTGGATGTTGATCAGGGTGATTCATTGTATTATCAGGTCATGGTCTCAATCCGGGAAGATTTCTCCGACACGCTGATGATTTCTAACACAGGCACTACCTTGTATAGAATTCCTGCAGGACTACAGCGGTCGATGCAATACTTCTGGCAAGTAACCGCCATTGATCAGGCAGGAGAAAAAAGCATCTGTAAATCAATATTTTCTTTCACAACATCAGGCGTTGCCACCGATGTTGACGGGCGCATTTCAGGATTAATTCCAACCGAGTTTGCACTTTCACAAAACTATCCCAATCCATTCAATCCGGAAACACGCATGGAAATCCAGTTGCCCCAAAATAGCCACATTCGCGTCATGATATTCAACATGCTCGGTCAGCGGGTCACAACATTGCTCGATGAACGCAAGCAGGCAGGGTATTATGAATTGCTATGGAATGGACAAAACGATGCTGGCCAGAGGATGTCGAGCGGGATTTATATTGTGAGTATGCAGGCAGAGGGATTTTCGTTTAACCGGAAGATGGCACTGGTGCAATAGGGAAAGAAAGCGAAGAAATTATAGTTTCGGTTTCAACAAGTAAAAAACACCTCAATCGAAAATGGGGAAGCGACAACTTTACAGAGTTATTGTAACCTAATATTGGAATTCTGTCACTGTTTCGAATTTCGAACAACATGGAAAACAGAAATAAGCATATCATATATTTAAGAGATAATTTCATGCAAAATTTCATATCTACTAGATCACCACCACAAATCATTAAAAAGAACAATGAGTAATCCTAGTTATAAAAAGAAACATCTATTGCTTGTTTTATTGTTATACAATTTTATCTCAGATAGATGCATAAAACGATTTAAATCTAAAAAGGTGTCAAAAAAATTGACAAATTAAATTCACTTGAGAGTATTTAAAATCCCTGCAGAAGTTAAACTACCCTACTAATCTTGAGGAGAAGATCATGAAAATGAATTCAATCATTTCTAGTCTTTTAGGTTTTTTATTCATTGTCAGTTGCGCGACAACAAGCCCGAAGGCTGAAAAAGCGGCATACGTACCTAAATTTGATTACACACCCCCAGAAGAAGCCATGAAAGATACTACTGGTATTTCTTTTGGTCTTGTATCAGCCCATTATTCTGAAGACCAACCTTGGGTATCCGTATGGCCGTTCACACAATTTTCAAATAATATGGAGCTAGATTTCCAGGAACTCCTAATTGCAAGAGGATTCACTGTAAAAGGTCCATTTCATGCAGTCGAGGAAATGACATATCCGGACAAAAAAGGTTGTGATCTCGTTTTATCGCCAAATATTGAAGTGACGTTAGATCTTCAAGACACAAAATATGAAGAAGTGATAAATCTTTTAGGACCAAATTCTTATCGTTTACAAGGAACCGCCTTTATCGGAGGCCGCGTCACCTTGCCAATGATTGAAAGTCTCACGGGAGAACGCATGTGGTTGAAAAGTATTGATCTCCCACAAACATCAGTAAAATGGGTTGGGGAAAAAAAATATAAAACTATTCCTGGTTCCGCGGACTTAAGCGATCCTGGATTGACAACGGCATTAGGACCACAAATGGAGACTTTCTACAATGAAGTCCTAGAAACAGCTTGGAAATATCTCCATCCAGAGGAGATGGCAATTATTAACAAGCAATCCAAAGAACTGAGAGCCAGAAAGGTGTATTGAAAGCAATACTAGATAATTTTTTTAATGTAGTCTACCATTTAATATTTGGAATACAACAAAATATGCAGCGTATTTCCTCGCTGCATATTTATATTTAACATCAGGAGCTCCTCATGCGTACCCTCGGAAATATTCTCTGGCATATCCCATTTCTGGGATTTGTAAATGCAATTTTGGTCTGGTTATTTGGCCTGCTTCTAATGGCAACAGTTATTGCCGCTCCAATTGGACTTGGTTTGATGGAATATGCCAAATTTTTGTTTTGGCCTTTCGGGAGTGCAATGGTGAAAAAAGATGATTTGAAGATCGAACAAAATCAAGCCTGGAAGACCTATTCGACAATTGTAATGATTCTCTATTTCCCATTTGGTCTTGTTTTTACAATCATTGCAATTTTTCAAATCGTCGGATTATGTATTTCTCTTATTGGTATTCCGGCAGCTATCATCGTCGTCAAATCGTTAAGCACCTATTTAAATCCAGTGAATAAAAAATGTGTTCCGAAAGTTGTTGCTGATGAATTGGAGCGCAGAAATGCGAAAAAACGAGTAGCGCAACATTTGGGGTGACTTGTTATTTGAACTAGCGCCCCTTAGATATATTAATAAATTTCTGGAGGTAAATCATGAGTAGTTACCCAAGTTGCCCAAAT
>QQUM01000568.1 GCA_008501545.1 Calditrichota bacterium | reverse complement strand
CACAGGCTGCGCGTGAACGCATAACCTTTGAATATGTCTTGCTTGCTGGTGTGAATGATCGACTGGAAGATGCACGATCGCTTCGAAAAATTGTGCAGGAATTTGATTGTGTACTCAACCTGATTCCGTTTAATACGACGTACAGTGTTTATCGCCGGCCGGAAAAAGATGCTATATTCGCGTTTTATAAAGAGTTTGAAGGTTCGTCTGTTCCAGTAACGATACGCTGGAGTAAAGGTACGGATATTGACGCCGCTTGTGGACAATTGGTAACTAAAACAGGGAATAAGCCGCTGCGCAACGAAAAGAAAAGGGAAGCATTTGTAGGCACGCCGAATACCGGTCAGGATATCGATTTTTAGGATGATTGCTTTTCAGCTTTTTTGAGGATGTCCCGGGCTTGATGTCTGATTTCCTTTGCACGTTTTTTAAGATAGGGATCGATTTCAATCTGAAGTGCTTGTGTAGCGTAACGAATTGCTTCATCCAGATTCCCCAAATTAAACTTTATTTCCGCCAGATAGGTGTAGCATTGCATTCTGTTGAACGGCGTTTTAATGTTTTCTCTGTCATATGTCGCTAAAATTTCATTGTAGGATTGCAAAGCTTCACGCCATTTTTTTTGCTTAAGATTGAGTTTCGCTTTGCCCCAGAGGAAAAACCGGCTTCCAGGATGTTCTGCTACTGCCATGTTGATCAGACTCTCAGCTTCAGCGAAATTTTCCTCTTTTACAAGAATCCAGAACAATCCATTTAGCGCTGCCGGACGCGTAAAATTGCCGTTCTCGATCGCGAGCTGTATCATTTCTTTCCCTAATTCACGCTCGTCATTGACAAAGGGCAACCATTTTAAAAATTTGCTCAGTTTACTTCGATAATATTTATAAGTGCCAATACCGAGATAGATATCATAATTTGTTGAGTCTAGTTCCAGGGCGGTTTGTAGTGCATTAATGCTTTTCCAGCCATCCCTGAAAGCATGAAAGAGTTCATTGTTTTTGCCCCTGACCATGGCTTCATAACCAATAGCGCCACCCAGGAAGAAGTAGGGCCATGAACTTTTGGGGTGTTTTTTAATATCCTTTTTGCTTTGATTGATGGCTTTTTCTGTATATTTAAAAAAAGTATCAATAGCAGCGTAATTTTCATAGTCGAGCATGCGCGATTGCAGTGTTGCCGCATGGAAGAAATAACCGACTGGATTTTGAGGATTTTCCTTTTCAAGCGTGTCACAAATTGCCAAAGCTTCAGAATAACGTTGGAAAACAGTGTTTGAAATAATGGCTTGCACGCGAACGATGGTATTTTTTGTTAAATATTCCTGTGAAAATGATATCGATGGAATGAAAAAAATATAGATGGCGAGGTGTTTAATCATAAGGATTTGCTAATAATTGGTTACGGCACTCGTGCAGCAGGGTGATGGAAACGCAAATTAACAATTTGAATTGATCATGAATTGTTATGGGGATTCCGCAGCAATGTTTAGAAAAATATTAAATTGTACCATATTGCCGATCTCCTGCATCGCCCAGTCCGGGGAGTATATATCCTTTTTCATTGAGTGTTCTATCAACAGCGGCTGTATAAATCGGAACGTTCGGATATTTTGCTCCAACTTTCTTGATACCTTCAGGCGCAGCTATCAGGGTTGCAATTGATAAGGATTTCATACTTGTAAATTCAGAAAGTTCATCCAGGGTTGCAACCAGGCTTCCTCCTGTTGCCAACATTGGATCTGCCAGAATGATATAGCCTTCATCCATGTCAGACGGCAATTTGCAATAATACTGTACAGGTTTTAAAGTATCTTCATTTCTGTACAAACCCATGTGTCCTATCCTCGCATGTGGTAGATATCGACACAATCCCTCGACCAATCCCAATGCCGCCCGGAGTATTGCCACGATTGTCACATGTGTCTTTAGAACCTGGGATGCGGTTTCTTCCAACGGTGTTTTAACCGTTACAGTTTTTGTTTTGTACGAACGAGCTATTTCATATGAGAACAATTCTCCACACTCGATGACCGCTGCTCTGAACTGTGCCGTATTCGTTTTTACGGAACGAAGCACGTGCAATCTTTCTTGAATGAAAGGATGCTCGATTATATGAACGTTATTCATTAGTCTCTCACTCCAAAAGTTTTGTGAGAATATAGCATTCAGCGAGTAACATGCAAGGCATAACTGGCCCCCGATATTTATTAGATTTTCTAATTTAAAAAATATTGACAAATAACATGAAAATGCCTATACTAAACACAGGTTCTTTTTAAAATGAGGCTACAATACGGATCCTGGAGGGAGAATGTTTGTGGAAGCCATGGGATATGTACCTACCTATTAATTCATTCCATGGTAGATTTAATCATAGAAATCAAGTAGTATTGATGGTTGCGTGGAAAGTTGGCTCTACATTATTCAAGAAATTTAGTAAAATGCACATCGTACAATTTCTCCGATTTTTATGATTTTTCTGTAAATTAAGTAAAGACCCTCCAGTTTGTTGTGATAAATTTAAATTACAGTTTCTCGGTTCTCTATGAGACATCTCACCATATTAATGTTTTGATTTAAAACATGTGTACAATTGAATCCTGCACACAAGCAACCCGAATTCATTTGTTTAAATAATGGCCAGTTCAATTACTTTCCAGATGCATTTTCTGCTTGGATTGAAGAGAAGAAGTTTGATTGTTGAATAAATAGACACACAAACTACAATAATGTAAGTGTGTCGTTATGAAAAACCGTAGTAATTCTTGTAGTCTTGAATATATTTAAATCTATTTTATTGACTTTATTAGAATTAGGTTTTACTTTTAAAAAGTAGCACGATTTTTGTTTATCAGGTCCTTAAAAAATTTGGCGCGATTAATATTTATATACATTTTTAAGTATGATGGATTTTGATTTTTTTTGCACAGGATTTTGGGATTTTTAGAGGTGTACGATGGATTTATTTTTTATTTTTGGAAGGAGGAAGGAGCATGCGCGATAAACGGATCAAGCTGATCTATTTTTCGCTGCAGGGTTCAGAGAGTAAAGAGGTTATTTTGTCCTGGAAAGTAATTATCGGACCTTTCTCTTTACTATTTGGGATTATCCTGTTACTAGTCGGCATATCAATATCAGTGTTTACTGATAATTTTCATAATTTTCGAATAGATACGCTTACGGAAACCAATGCTGGTTTACGTACACAACTAAATGAACTTGGTAAAGTCGCAAATGAGCTACAGACTCGGGTACAGCGTTTTGAGACAGAAAATGATGACCTGAGTATTTTTGCCGATCATCCCATAATGGATTCTGATACTCGTCAAGTTGGTGTAGGGGGTAGCTCTACTCTTCGAACGGAGGAATCTCTCCTGCCACATGACCTGCAACGTGTCACAAATGAATATCGTTCTATGCTTGAAACCACTTCACGCAAACTCGACCTGGTCGAATCCGAAAAAAGTGTGTTACTACAAGCTATTGAAAACAGGCAAATCAAACTTGATCATCAACCATCGATCTATCCGGTAGTCGGAAGAATTACAGATAATTATGGTTATCGCATTGACCCGTTTACAAAAAGTAAAAGACACCATAAGGGCCTTGATATTGCTCAAAGGCGTGGAACTCCAGTTAAAGCAACGGCCGCTGGTGTCGTTGTGCTTGCTAAAAATCACTATAAAAGGAATAGTGGCTTCGGTAAGGTTGTGAAAATCGATCATGGTAATGGTTTCACAACAATTTTTGGACATCTTGAAAACATTAATGTGAAAAAGGGGCAGAAGGTCAAGCGGCATGAAATAATTGGAACAGTAGGAAGTACCGGCCGTTCAACCGGACCACATCTCCACTATGAAGTACTTGAAAATGGAAAGAACTTAAATCCCAAGAACTTTATAATCGCTGAATAAAGGCTTGATTAAATTTTAAGGCAGCAAAAATTGCTGCCTTTTTAGTTTTATTTCGCTTCTCTGAACGACCTGTCTCAAGATTTTTATCAAAAGTATATTTGGGGGTGAATATGCGAATTTTTCCAGGGCTAATGTGTTTTTTGTGGTTTCCTGTTTGTATTGCGCAAATCAAGATTAGTGAAGTGATGTTTAATCCAGCTGGTACAGAAAGTTCGGATGAATATATTGAGTTGTACAATGCAAGTGCAACTGATTCATTTAAATTATCGACAATATTTATCGGTGATCAAAAGATACAAGAATCAGTGGATTTAAATGGTAAATCACCTTTTCTTGCACCGCAGTGCTATGCAGTCATTTTTGATAGCGATTATGACGTTAGTGAAGGCGCTTATGCTTCACTAATTCCGGAATCTGCTAAAGTGCTTAAAGTAGCCGATAAGACTCTTGGCTCCGCCGGCCTCTCAAATAGTACGCCTGAATCTATAATTGTTAAAAGTGAACAAGGTGACACTTTAGATGCTTACACATATTCACTTGATAACAATCCTGGTTTTTCCGATGAACGTATTGATCTTTTAATTGACAATTCACCTGGGAATTGGGCAAATTCTCAAGTCCTAAATGGTTCTCCAGGTTTTGAAAATAGCGTGTCTACGCAAACAACTGAATTAGAAATTAAAGTAACTTGTAGTGCAATCGAAGGTGTTCAGCCACGCATCCACAGTGAATGCGTCTTTGTGATTGATATATTGAATACAGCTGAGATCTTATATGAGAATCTGATATTAAAGATTATTGTCGATGATTCGATTGTGCTAGCATCTCACCAAATCCCGATGCTTGAGCCAGGGGAATTTTATCAAATAAAAGCACCCTGGAAGCCTATCACCGCCGGGAAATTAGATATTGATATTTCCATAACCTCAGATTTAGTTGAGAAATTTAAATTATTTGAATTTTGGGTAGAATGGCCTAAACAAAGTCTGGTGATAAATGAAGTAATGTTTGCACCCTTATCCGGAGAACCTGAATGGATTGAAGTTTATAACCGAAGTGATATGGAAATTCCCATAGCGGAATGGAAAATAAAGGATGCTTCAGGTAGGCAGGGCCTTGTCGAAGTAGTTGATAGTCTTGTTTTGAAGCCGGATGAATTTGCATTATTTACAGCTGATTCAAGCGTACGAACCATCTATTCATTCACCACTGATATGCAAGTTGTGCACATCAGGGCATTTCCAACGCTTAATAATACAAATGAAACAATTGCATTAACAGGTAAGAGTGGGGCCATAATCGACTCAATTTCGATTCATCTTGCTGCGGAGAAAGGAATATCTATTGAACGCATTGATGCACTAGGGAGTAGTGTAGATCAAACGAATTGGACTTATAGCCTATCGGAAGCAGGAGCAACTCCATGCAAAATAAACTCTGTCTCCGCTGTTGAAATTGATTTAGCCATTGATACAACTTCGGTCTTATGGCCAGATCCACCACCCGAAAGAAATAAGTATTTTCACATTGTAGTTCCAATTCTGAATGTGGGTAAGCAGCAAGCAATATTAAACAACTGGCGACTTACCGATAGAGCTGATGATTATGTATATGCAGCAGGGACATCATCGATGATGATTGATGTAGGCGACACACTTTTAATTCAGATAGAACATGTGGCGAATAAGTCAGGTACGCATAATTTTGCTTTTGAAATCGATGTTACAAATGATAATCGCCGGAGAAACAATCGATGGATTTTTGATATTTCGGTTTCATTTCTATCCAGGGATATCGTGCTAAATGAAATCATGGCCAATCCATTGTCAGGTGAACCCGAGTGGGTTGAAATTATCAACTTAAGTAGTCAGCCTATTGATCTAAATAACTGGTCAATTTCCGATGGTACCAGGAGAGGAAAGCTCATGTTCAATGGCGGGAAATTGATTCTTATGCCAAAGGATTATTTTCTCATCACACAGGAATTGTCTAGATCAGATGATCAGCTTGGCATGGTTGTCCCGGAGCAATGGCCTTCGTTAAATAATTCGGGCGATTCTGTTTTTATTTTCGATCAGAACGACTGCATAATTGATAGCATCAGCTACACGGATGCCAATGTTGGAGAGAATGGTGTGTCATGGGAAAATATGAATTTTATGATAGCTGATATCGGCCCGGCTGGTTGGGATTTCTGTGTATCACCAAAGGGTTCCACTCCAGGACGCCAAAATAGCCTTTTTGTTGAGAAATTAGAATCAAAAAGTAAACTAAAAGCAAATCCTGATCCATTTTCACCTGATGGTGATGGGATAGATGATCATGTGCTTATCCAATATGACCTGCCTATGCAGACGAGTAATGTAAATTTGGTAATTTTCGATTTACGCGGAAGAAAGGTAAGGCATTTACTTAGAAATGCAAGTTCCGGCCCGAATAGAGCTTTGTTCTGGGATGGGAGAAATGATGAAGGGCAACTAATGGATGTCGGGATTTATATCATTTTTGTTCAGGCGCTTGATGCTGCGCACGGGGAATTGCTAAAGCTCAAAAAAACGATTGTTCTTGCAAAGAAGCTATAGGATTAATGCAAGACAAGTTTAAAAGGGCTTGACAATGCATTTAATTATTTTTAACTTTAAAAGTCTGTTTTCACCGCAGAATCAAGTCCCACGTCTAAACAATCCTTGATTCCCCAAATTCTCCAACTAAAGATTTTTTACATTTTTCATTCTGTTGGAAAGATGTAAGCTTGGAGAATTTTAATCTAACTGCTATGTAAATCAGAAGGCGCGGAATTGATTTGGAAAACTTGATTACCTGTTAAAGCGGTACAAAAAAATACCGAAATCGTACATTAGATTTAACGGTACGTCTACAATCTCAAACTAATAATAAATACATCGCGTAATCAAAAACTGAAAGAGATGCTAATCCGGGTATAATTAATAGTGTTTCGGTTAACAAGATATTACTCCCAAAGCTGCAATGCTCACCAATTCTGCTACCATAAAAATATATTCTAAATTTATATCTAAATATATAAAAATTTTAATCTTGAAATGTTGTGCACAACAAGATGATTTACATTGCTGAAAGGAACATTTATGGAAATCGCTGAACTCAAGTCCTTAAAAATTTCTGAGTTATCTAAACTGGCGCAAGAAATGCGCGTGCCTGGAGCGACAGGTTTAAAAAAACAGGACTTGATTTTTAAGATTCTGGAAGAACAAACGAAAAAAGAGGGTCTCATATTTGCTGATGGCGTACTCGAAGCATTGCCCGATGGTTACGGATTTTTGCGAAGCCCGGATTATAATTATTTGCCTGGTCCAGATGACATTTATGTTTCTCCAAGCCAAATAAAAAGATTTGGCTTGCGTACCGGGGATACGGTGTCTGGACAAATTCGCCCACCGAAAGAAAATGAAAGATTTTTTGCTTTGCTAAAGGTTGAGGCTGTAAACTGGGAAAATCCTGATGTTGCCAAGGGAAAAATTCTGTTTGATAATCTAACACCTCTCTATCCAGATAAACGAATTAAACTCGAAACTGATCCAAAGGATTATTCAACCCGCATAATGGACATGTTGACCCCACTGGGTTTAGGACAACGTGGCCTTATCGTGGCTCAGCCAAAAACGGGTAAAACAACCTTGCTGCAAAATGTAGCAAACGCAATCACGAAAAACCATCCTGATGTCAAGCTTATCGTCCTTTTGATAGATGAACGTCCGGAGGAAGTGACCGACATGCAACGTTCGGTTGATGCCGAAGTTGTGAGTTCCACTTTTGATGAACCACCAGAAAGACATGTTCAGGTGGCAGATATGGTGTTGGAAAAATCAAAAAGACTGGTTGAGTTTGGGCAGAATGTTATTATTCTCCTGGATAGTATAACACGCCTTGCAAGGGCTCACAATGCCGTCGTTGCTCACAGTGGCAAAATTCTAACTGGTGGGTTGGATGCAACAGCGCTTGAACGTCCAAAACGCTTCTTTGGTTCTGCCCGAAACGTAGAAGAGGGTGGGAGTCTTACTGTGATCGCAACAGCGCTTATCGATACCGGAAGTAGAATGGATGATGTTATTTTTGAGGAATTTAAAGGTACAGGTAACATGGAGCTGGTTTTAGATCGCCGCTTGGCTGACAGGCGAATGTTTCCGGCAATCGACCTGAATCGATCGGGTACACGGAAAGAAGAGCTGTTGTTAGACGAATTCGAGATAAATCGTATCTGGATTTTACGTAAATTACTTGCAAATCTATCATCAGTAGAAGCGATGGAATTTATCCAGTCCCGAATCCGGGGAACCAAAAATAATCGTGATTTTCTCGAATCGATGAACGGTTAATACGGCAAAAGTTTTGCTTGCTTTTGCGTATATAAAAGTTATATATTATTCCGTTTTTCTCGGATAAAAATGAAATTTGAATAAAAAGCGCTTTAGAGGAGACTTTAGAATTGAAAAAGGGAATTCATCCAGATTACAATTACATCGTATATAAAGATGTAGCAGCAGATTTTGCCTTTTTAACACGCTCAACTCAAACGAGCGACAAAACTATTGAATGGGAAGATGGTAATGAGTATCCAGTAATCGAAGTGGATATTTCTAGTGCGTCTCATCCATTTTTTACTGGAAAACAGCGTCTCGTTGATACGGCTGGTCGTGTTGAAAAATATTTGAAAAAATATGGTAAAAAACCTGAAGATTCGTAGAAACAAGCCATTTTAAACTTTAAAAACAAAGCGGAATGGATGTGCGCGTATTCCGCTTTTTGTTTTTCTGGAACACTGCAAAAAGAAATACGCCGGAGCTGTGTGCAGGTGCATTCATATCTTACTCTATAATGTTGCTGCACTTGAAGGAATGAAGTCTGGGCGATAAACATTGTCTTTTCTGCTTGCCATTGGTTTTTTGGGCATCCAAACTCAATGTTAACTCAGACAAATATGTGCATTTAATTCATGCACACCTCTTACCTTTGGAATAAATCACAAAAGCAATGCAATCATTCTCCACAAATGGATAAAATATCACTTTTATCCAGAATTATTTATTATACATGGATTTAAAAGGTGTCTTCGATACTCGAAAAGTTTGAAAAAATTGAAGAAAGATATGAAGAATTAAATGATCTTCTTTCCGATCCAGAGGTAATCTCGGATCCGACGCGCCTTAAGAAAATTGCAAAAGAACATAGTGACCTGATGGGTATTTTAAAAATCCATGCGACCTACAAGAAAAACATCAATACCATTCTCGAAGCAGAATCGATCATTGCCGAGAACGATGATGCTGAATTGATCGAAATGGCCGAAACTGAAATTGCTGAATCACGCGAGAACTTGCCTCGGCTTGAAGAGCAACTGAAGCTTTTCCTGGTACCCAAAAATCCCAATGACAGCAAAAATGCCTTGATGGAAATTCGCGCCGGCACCGGCGGAGATGAAGCTGGCCTTTTCACAGGTGAACTTTTTCGCATGTATACACGCTATGCCGAACGAAAGGGCTGGAAAATTGAAGTCCTAAGTTCAAATCCACAGGGAATTGGTGGATTTAAGGAAATAATCTCCATGGTTTCGGGGGCAGATGTATTTGGTCGTTTAAAATATGAGGGTGGCGTACACCGGGTACAACGAGTCCCGCAGACTGAACAAAGCGGTCGTATCCATACAAGCGCCGTTACTGTAGCAGTCCTGCCGGAAGCAGATGAAGTTGACTTTGCCATTGATGCAAAAGATTTAAAAATTGATGTTTACCGTAGCAGTGGACCAGGTGGACAAAGTGTAAATACCACGGATTCAGCTGTACGTCTTACACATTTACCAACAGGGGTGATCGCAACCTGCCAGGATGAGAAAAGTCAACATAAAAACAAAGCCAAAGCACTTAGCGTGTTGCGTTCCCGTTTACTTGATGCGAAAATGGAAGAAGAAAATAAGAAAACAGCTGAAAACCGACGTAAAATGGTCAGCACGGGAGATCGCAGCGCGAAAATTCGAACCTATAACTTTCCTCAGGGGAGAATGACTGATCATCGCATAAATCTTACTTTGTACAAATTACCCGAAATCATGGATGGTGATTTGGACGAGATCATTGAAAAACTTTCCACAGAAGATAAAAATATTCAACTCCAGGAAACTGAGGCATAAGTATGCCAGAAACCGTGGATCAGTGGGCGGTTGTAAAACTGATCGATTGGTCAACCAACTATCTCAGGGAGAAAGGGGTTGAAAATGCGCGTCTGTCTGTTGAGCAGCTTCTAAGTGCAGTTTTGAATTTTAGCCGGGTTCAACTCTATCTTCATTTCGATCGACCACTTTCGCAGGATGAACTTGATACGTACAAATCATTGTTGTTGCGTCGCGCCAATCGGGAACCATTGCAATATATTTTAGGTTTTACGGAATTTTATTCTCTGAAGTTAGCTGTCAGAGAAGGTGTACTTATCCCTCGACCCGAGACAGAAATGCTAGTCGACAAGGCCCTGCAGCTAACAAAAATGTTTGAAGGGCGAGTACGGATTCTGGATATTGGTACGGGTAGTGGAAATATTTCCATCGCCCTGGCAAAAAATAACCCGCAACTTAGGATTACGGCTGTAGATATATCTCCTGAAGCACTTCTCGTTGCGCGTGAAAATGCAGAATATCATGAAGTTCTTGATAAAATAGAGTTTTTACAGGCTGATATTGTCGATGATGCGCTCATAGATCAGTTCAGATCACAATTTGATATCATCGTTTCGAATCCGCCATATATTGCCAGCTCGGAAAAATCCACACTGCAACCTGAAATCGTTTATTTTGAACCTGAAATCGCACTTTTTTGTGATGATTCGCTCAGGTTTTACAAGCGAATTTCTTATTTGTCGCGCGAGATCATGGCATCGGGTGGGCCGTTAATCTGTGAAATAGGGGCTGAACAGGGGGAAGCAGTAGCACAAGTTTTTAAAGAACAATGCATACGGGATGTTGATATTATAAAAGATCTCGCTGGTCGAGATCGATTCGTTTATGGTTGGATTGATTCTAGCGAAGTGGAATAAATGAACAGGAGATTATTATGAGCTTGAATCAAAGCCTGGATGTAAAAGGCTTGATCGATGCCGCAGGCAAAGGCATTAATTTTTATTTGGATAAAGCACGTGGTGAAGGCAAGATAACGGACGAGCAGTATGATGCTGCAAAGACAAATTCAATGAATTATTTATCGCAGTGGTTAAACGATCCCAAAATCGACGAATTGTCGCCGAAC
>QQUM01000616.1 GCA_008501545.1 Calditrichota bacterium | reverse complement strand
TGAACTAGAACATGACTTCATGGGAACAAACATCGAACTCAAGCTTACAACTGAAACAACAAAAATCATCATCAATCATGATCCGGATGGAATAAAACAAGTTCTTATAAATCTAATCCAAAATGCTGCACAAGCCATGGAAAACGATGGGATAATTTCCGTCAGGATCGATGTTATCTCTAATTGGAACAGACATTTTGTACAAATTTCTGTGACAGACAATGGTCCCGGTATTTCTGAACCGTATAAAATTTTCGAGCCTTTTTATACAACCAAGACGAGTGGAAGTGGACTGGGACTTGCGGTTACACGGCAAATAATAATCAAACATGGTGGGAAAATTACAGCAAAAAACAGAGATAATGCGGGTGCTGAGTTCAAAATTTCATTACCTTTTTAAATAGGTTATTTCAATAAATTATATTCAATTTTGAATTAACAAGGACATGGCTTTTGTCGCATTTGACGACAATTGATCCATTTTTCCGGGATTATATAAATGCATAAACTGAGTTTGATAACCATCTTTTTTCTCTCTTTTTCGTCGAGTTTGTTTGCCCAGGGATTTGGTAAAAACAAAATTCAGTACGACTACAAACAGTGGAATTATATTCAATCAAAACACTTTGATATCTATTATTATGATGGTGGCGACCCGGCTGCGGAATTTGCTGCCGCAGTTGCCGAATCAGCTTATGTGCAGATAAGCAAAGTTATTGGCTATAAAATGCAGGAACGCATTGTAATCATACTTTATAATTCGCACAACGAATTTGAGGAAACAAACTTAAGTTCACAAATTCAGGATGAATCCGTTGGTGGGTTTACGGAGTTTTTTAAAAACAGAATTGCACTGCCTTATGATGGCCATGCCGAGGAATTTCGGCATGTCATTCATCATGAATTGACACATGCAGTGGAATTACAATATTTCTATGGAACTGGCCCGGGAGCCATAATTACAGGTATAACTGGCTTTATGTTGCCCGGCTGGTTCGCCGAGGGAACTGCTGAATACTTTTCACGGCGCTGGGATACTGAAAGTGATAATTTTATTCGGGATGCGGTCCTTAATGGCTATTTACAGCCCGTACCAAATCTCTATGGATTTTTAGCCTATAAAGGAGGTCAGGCTTTTACATATTGGATTGAGCGTAAATACGGAATTGGTAAAGTAGCGCAATTCATTCGCGTCTTGAAACAACGTAAAAACATCGACCAGGCATTTAAAATCACTTTCGGGATGTCGCAACAAGAAATAAGTAAACTCTGGCACGATGATATGAAGGCTGAATATTGGCCTGAGTTCGCATCGCGGCTGAAACCGTCTGAATTTGCAGAGCCTATAACGGATCATCAGAAAGACATCAATTTCGTCAACAACAGTCCGGCCCTGAGCCCGGATGGAAGCCAGATTGCTTATCTGAGTGATAATAATGGTGCCTTTTATATTCAAATTCTCTCGACCATCGATGGAAAAAAAGCGCGAAAATTAATCGGTGGACAAAAAGAAAATTCATTTGAAGAATTTAAATGGCTGCGGCCAGGTATCTCATGGTCTCCTGACGGCCGGGAAATCGTATTTTCTGCGAAAGCCGGAGAGCATGATGTTCTCTATATCGTGAACGTCAAATCCGGTGATGTATCCCAAAAGCTTGTTCAACCAAATCTGAATGGTTTGTGGTCGCCTTCCTGGTCACCCGATGGTGAACATATTGCTTTCATGGGTGCACAACGGGGGCAAAGTGATATCTACATTTGGAATATTAAGGAAGACACCGTAAAAAACGTAACGAATGACCGTTATTCCGATCTCGAACCAGCCTGGTCTCCGGATGGTGAGCACCTGGTATTTACATCTGACCGCTCTGTTTTTCAAAAATATGAAGATGCAATATTGCCGGGAGAACTTCTTGATAATACAGACATATTTATCATTCACAAAAATGGAACTGGTATTAAACAAGTAACCACCGATCCGTATAGTGATAAATCACCAATTTTCTATCATTCCCGCGACACCTTGCTTTTTATCTCCGACCGAAATGGTATAGACAATATTTATATGGCCACAACACACGACGGAAAGGAGAAACCACTTACCAACTTTATTTCGGGAGCACAACAATTAACACTATCAGCTGAAACCCATAGATTGGCATTTACAAGTTTTTACAATGGTGGCTATGATATTTACTTAAGTAAACATCCCGTAAGTTTGTGGGATACCCTTGATACATTGCCATTAACGCATTTTCGAAAAACAGAAGGTGTGAATTATCGGGATTTTCCATCAACCACTCTACAAACAGCTGATTCGACCAAGCTCTCAAAGGAAGTTCGTCCCTTTCGCGGTTTTATCTTCGATGATGACTTTCGAAAAGGTAAACTGGCGAATAAATCCGGTGCTTTAACAGATAAAGCTGAACTACCGGAAGATCAAAGGCTTCTTGACAATGGCCAATTCATCAAACGAAACTATTCGCCTAAATATACGCTTGATTACGTCGGTGGCTATGGTGGATACGATCCGTTTTGGGGAGTGCAGGGCTATACCCAATTCATTCTTAGCGATCTGATGGGAAACCAGTATTTTGCGCTTGGGCTGAACATAATTCGTAATTTGGCAAATAGTGATTTCGTCCTGAGCTGGTACTATCAACCACGTCGCTGGGATATTGGGGTTTCAGCATTTCATTTTTCAAACTATTATAATACGGGACAAGGTATTGAGCGTTTGCAGCATATGGGTGGACAAATGAATTTTCAGTACCCGTTGTCCCGGTTTAAACGCTTTGAAATCAATGCCGGATATACCTATTT
>QQUM01000466.1 GCA_008501545.1 Calditrichota bacterium | reverse complement strand
ATGATCCGGATCTTCTTGTTCCACGACTTTATAAGGGTGAATGAGCGGTTCGGGTGTTACACGCGCTATTACCGATCGCCAGGTAAAAGCCGGGTCATCTTCAAACACCCAAAACAGCAGCGCCGGATGGGATTTCCAACGGCGAATTTTCTTCCGGAAAGCTTCGACTTTCTCAGGCGCAGCAGAAGACTTCAAATGCCCGACACTACTCCAGGCAAACAAATTATATTGCTGTGCATTATCGAGCGCATCCTGCTCCAGTGGTGTTCGCACCAGATTGAATCCATGCCTTGCCAGCGTTTGGCATGGCGTTTCATCATGTGGCAAATGATAGGTGCCGATGATGAACTGGCGTTTGCCATCAACTTTGAGAAAGCCATCACCGGAAAAGTGAATTTTCCTACTTTGTGCAAACGATTCAGCGGGAATCTGCAAGATGACAAGTACAGCAAGAAATTCGAAGAATTTTACTGTGAATAATTTATACATACGCATGAATTTTCAAGTCGATTGCCGTGCCACCAGTTTTGGTTTTAATTCAATTTGCATTTTTGCTTCTGGTTCTACTTTTTTCTCAATTTTATTAATGATTGCTGCCGCTGCTTGTTCGCCCAATTCATAATTCTGCTGTTTTACTGTTGTTAACGGCGGCACCATATATTCTGCAAAAACCAGGTCATCGTATCCAATGAGCGCGACATCACCGGGAATGCGAATTTTATTCTCCAGCAATGCTTTTTGCACGCCAAGCGACAATGTATCATTCCACACCATGTAAGCATCCGGTAAATTATGCTCAGAGATATGGCTCAAAACAAGTCTGTAGCACGCGTCAATAGATTCTTCGATATGAGTAATCGTGAATACTTTTTCAGGTAGACCGGATTCTTTCACAGCTTTACAGCCACCACGAACACGTTCTAATCCTGTTGTGGTGTTTGGTCGTGCGCACAAATAATTAATGCGACGATAACCTTTTTCCAGCAAGTGCTGCACCGAAATATAGCTACCATACACGTTATCATTTTTTACGTAATCGCAATCAAGTTCATTAGAAAAGCGATTCATAAAGACATATGGAATAGCCAATTTTTGCAACTCGGCCATGTACTCCCGTCCCTTTTGTGTGGGGAACATCAGCAAACCATCGACTTGTTTCGATTGTATTTGCCGTAGAAATTCAAGTTCGATGGCAGCAGAATTTTTGGTATTGCAAAACAGCGAGGTATAACCTGCATCAAAGCAGACAGCGTTGATGGCATCGAGTTTTTCGGTGGAGAGCAGATCGGAAACGCCGGGCATGAGAATAGCGATGACATTTGTGCGGCGGGTGACGAGACTCTTGGCTAATTCGTTGGGTACGTAGCCGAGTTGATTGGCTATAGCGAGAATTCGTTTTTTGGTATCCGCTTTGATATCCGGCTTGTTATTCAAAGCGCGTGAAACGGTAATTGCAGATACCCCGGCCTTCGCCGCGATATCTTTAATGGTAATAGCCATCCACCTTCCTCGTATGGATTGCACATTTCGTTAACGTTTACGGTAACGTTACCAGTGTAAGGATTTGGCAATAGAGAGTCAAGAATTTTTAAATAGGACACCGCACTCTTTTTCATCATCAATTTCAGGAGTCTAAATCACTCGGAATGGTAATTATTGATTTTTCAAATTAAGATATGTACTTTCGAGTAAAATTAGTGAGTTACATAAACTATGCTGCCATTACATGGTTGGAGTTTTACATGCAAATAGAATCGATACGGCTCGAGAACTTCAAGGCCTTCAAGAAAGCTAGTATGAACAGAATTCCTGGATTTTGTGTTTTAGTTGGTGCAAATGGCACCGGGAAAAGTACTTTGTTTGATATATTCGGCTTTTTAAAAGATTGTCTGACATACAATATCACTCGCGCATTACAAAGCCGTGGTGGTTTTAAAGAAGTCATTTCTCGAGATGCAGCAAATCAGTCAATAAAAATTGAGATCCAATTTCGTTTAATCATAACAAAGAAAGAAAGATTAGTCACTTATGAGCTTGAAATTGCAGAGCGAGAGAACAAACCCGTTGTAAAAAGAGAAGTACTGCGTTACAAACGAGGTCAATTTGGTTCTCCATTTCATTATCTTGATTTTTCTTATGGAACAGGGGAAGCAGTTACAAATGAAGAGGACTTCGATGAGCCGCAAAAAAAACTAGACAGGGAACTCCAAAAAGTAAATCGGGATACTTTAGCAATCAAGGGATTAGGACAATTCGAACGATTTAAAGCCGCTAATGCTTTTCGGGAATTAATCGAAAATTGGCATGTGTCTGATTTTCATATTAACTTGGCGAGAGGCAGTAAGGATGCCGCCGGTATTGCTGACCATTTATCAGTAACTGGAGATAATCTACAACTTGTTGCAAATGAACTCTATGAAAATCATCCTGATATTTTTACACAAATCATATCCACGATGAAAAAACGTGTGCCAGGAATTGGCGATATTACCCCAGCTCCGACAGCAGATGGAAGATTGCTATTAAAATTTAAAGACGGCTCCTTCAGAGATCCGTTCATTGATAAATATGTTTCAGACGGTACAATAAAAATGTTTGCCTACCTTGTTTTGCTGTATGATCCATCGCCTCACCCCCTGCTTTGTGTTGAAGAACCTGAGAATCAGCTTTATCCTAAATTATTGTGGGAACTTGCAGAAGAATTTCGCACTTATTCATCTCGTGGCGGACAGGTTTTTGTTTCAACACACTCTCCTGATTTTCTCAAAGCAACAAAAATCGAAGAGGTTTTCTGGCTCGAAAAAGAAAAAAGCTTTACATCAATCAAACGGGCATCAGA
>QQUM01000432.1 GCA_008501545.1 Calditrichota bacterium | reverse complement strand
GTTTTACGCGGACAAGATGCCGCACTTATGTATCGTTGACGGAGCTTAAAAAAGGTATCCAACACTGATATACACCAACATGGAATGACGGCGACTGCTGGAAAAATTGATTTGCATCGGTCCGAAGGGGGTTGCAGCGCCGACGCCCAGGCCAAAGCCACCAAAGTAGTCGCTGAAGTCTGTATCCAACTTCCAGGAATCGAGCGCTGCACCTGCATTGAATTGTGCGGTTATGAATTTGTCCCGCAGAATTTCCCACTGAAAGCCGAGCGCGACAGCTTGCATATTTTCTCCAGCCATCTCCTGGGCTTTAAATCCGGCAAATGAATCAAATCCTCCCAGATAAAAACGCCGGGTTAAAGGCAGATTATCACTCGTCGTCAAACCGGTTTGCAGACGAAAGAGCCCCGTGACCCAGCGGGATATCGGCACGAATGCCTGTACATCCAGAAAGGAACGCCAGAATTTATCTTCACTGCCAATTTCAGGCCAGGCAGCTTCCGTTTTCCATATCCAGTAGAAGCCACGTGTTGGAAAATCTTCTCTGTTTTTTGAATCGTATTGCGACACTATGTATGCATTCGCCAGGCGTGTGAATGAATTTTGCAGTACGGGATCACCGATTTCCCGTTCGGTATCGATAAATTCATAGGTCAATCCGACGCCGGACAGAAAGCGTTTGGAAAGCAAAGAGCCGAAAAGGATATCCGCTCCATCAATATTGCTGCCAAACTGGGCAATGCGATTTTTCCCGTCATAAAAATCGTATTCACGCGAATGATGGTAGAACCGGAGACGGGAACCGAGATATTTTTTTTGAGCAGAAGCCGTATAATACTCCAACTCCAGCTGCAGACGTTTGGACAATATCAAATCAAAAGACAGAGAAGAATATGGCCCTGTAATATTCCGGCGTGTTGTGTTGAGTAAAAATTTGGCAGCATCATTCGTATTGTAGTGGAAACCATAACGAAAAAGGTGTTGTTCTTTTTCCTGTAAATCAACGTCGAGAATATTCTTGCCGGCTTTTTTTTCAATCGTATAAATTATTTTGTGGTAAGCCTGACTGCTGTATATTCGGTTCATCGCACGCGTCATCATGGAAGCCGAAACAAAGTCCGGTGCTGTAAATCCCAAATCCTTTTGCACCGTCTGTTTGTCGCGATAGGTTGCGCCCTTGAAAACGACACTGTCAATTTTTACGGCATTTGAGTTGAGCCTGGCATATCGTTGTAATGGCGTGGTTCCCGGTTTTACTTTGTGATCATTTACATACGCACGCATCTGCAGCAAATTTTTCCTGGCGGCTTCTTCTCCCCTATTGATGATTTCTTCTGCTGAGTTAAAGTCCGAAAATGTCAGATCTTCCAAATTTGGTTCGATGACGAGATCACACATATTTCGTTGTTCGATTGTTTCGAGATAGGAGCCCAGGCGAATGGATTGATCCATGATTTCAACGAAAGAGGTCAGTTCGTCTACGCCGCGCAAGGCTGTCCCCACATCAACGCCAATGATATAATCTGCGCCAAGGTCTTGCACCTCCTGGGCAGGCAGATTCCGGGTAATCCCGCCATCGACGAGCAGCCGGCCTTGCTGGATTTGCGGTGTGAGAAAACTGGGAATCGCCATTGTCGCACGCAATGCGTGGGCCAGGTTGCCATGATCAAGGGGCACCGTTTCGCCGGACGCAATGTCCGTGGTGACCGCAACAAAAGGGATCGGCAACTTGGTAAAATCGGAAATATGCTGCGCAGCCCAAACGAATTCGGCAAGGTTGGTGGAAATATTATGTCCCTTGATGATGCCCGTCGGCAAACTGATCTGTCCTTTTTTCAATTCAAAAGCGCCGAGATATCGATTGACTTTCTCCTTTTCCACCATAGGCAAAAGCTTTCGGTCAATGGCATCTGTCAGCATGTTGTGCCAATCCAGTTCAATTGCCAGCGTATGGAGTTCATCCGGAGAATAGCCAATCGAGTACAGTGACCCGACAAGCGCACCCATACTCGTCCCGGCGATGAAGTGGACGGGAATACCGGCTTCATCCAGAACCTTCAGCACACCAATGTGCGCCAGACCTTTTGCACCGCCACCGCTGAGCGCCAGTCCAATGGTGCGTTCCTTCTGCTGAGCAAAGCCAGTTTGAGTGAACAAAACAGCAATTAAAAAAACGATGTATCGAAAAAATGCCATGGATATCTCACAATCAATGGGAAAAAATTGCTGGATGAGCCAGATAAAAAATTAGCGTGCAAAGAAAAAAAGGACCGTCCAATTTTGCAAAATAGAAATTGTTTTCGAATATTCAAATTGGAAATCCGCCCCTGAGAACAAATAAATCCCCAGTACCCCCCGAGTACAATAAATGAGGAAAAGTGGTTGAATAGGCAATGCTATCCGGCTAACTATCCTGTATCATATCTATAAAAATGCTCTTTTCATCAACCAAATTCAGCTTCAATCTACGACTTTTAATTCGCTTAAACTCATTTCAAATTTCGAACACACCGCTTCGGCGATAATCTGCGCGGCCGTCGTATAATTCACATTGCCTGTATTAATGACAAGGTCATAATGCAACGGATCAAATTCTGTCTTGTTAAAAAATTTCTGCAAGAAAGCCTGCCTTTCCTGGTCCGAATAAATAACCATGTGTTTTGCCTTCTCATAGTCAATTTGCAATTTGTCCGCCAGATAATATACCCGGTGCTGCAATGGAGCGATAAGCCGGACATCAAGCGTTTGTCCTTTGGGCAGGATAAAATTCGCACCGCGCCCAATGATGACAGCACGACCGTGCTGGGCGATGGAAAGGATAATTTCACTGAGATGATGAA
>QQUM01000288.1 GCA_008501545.1 Calditrichota bacterium | reverse complement strand
GATCGCATAGACAGTCACCAGACCGCTCAATGCGTCGGCAACCGCAATTTTCCCCTTTGCAACCGCCAGGAGATGCCCTTTTCCGGGCTCTCCTGTAAACCGCCCGAGTATCTCTCCATCGCTGCTCAATTTGTAAATCACCGGCCGGGTTTGCAAGGCCAGCAAAACAAACAGCGAGCCGTCATCCCCGATTGCAAAATCATTCCAGTAGCTCAATGGGATGTAGTGGTTCTCCACCGTAAGCACGCGATTTCGCACCTGTACCGCCTCACGAATTTCTGCCAACTCTTGTATGTTTACCGGCTTTTCAATTAACAGTTGACGTCCCGCGTAACATTGCAAAATCGGCTTGCTTCGATGCAAAACATAAACCCGCTCATCTTTAGTCGCCAGCAGAATGCTGTCCTGCAAGGCATCGGGAATTCTGCCCTGCGCCAGCTCTTGTGCGATTGAATAATCGGCGGACGATCGTATTGTTGCAGCGGTGTTTGTTCCAAGTGTATCGAGCAATTGCCCGCGTTCATCGTAATGCAAAATGAATTTATTCTGCCGCACACCTTCTGCGCTGCTGTAAAAATCACCGTTGGTGCTGAAAGCGACACGGTTAGAAAATACCGGCGGAACAATAGAATCTTGCGCGACTAGTTTTCCTGTCTTCGTCCAGCGCGTTAAAGCAGCGTCTTTTACATTCAATACTGAAAAAATGCCATCCTTTTCATAAAATGCCGTTGCTTCGATCGGCTGTTTTTGGGCAGTTTCGTACACAAAACTGCGTTTTTCCAGTCCATCACGAAATATAGTGATGCGTCCGGTGTCCCGTTCCAGAGTCGCGAGATCGCCTTCATTCGTAAAGAGGATGTCGGAAAGGATAGAGTGCGGCGCTTTGCTTTCAACAGAATTGCCCGCGAAGTGCTCAGATACTTTCAAATTTTCCGAGTTCATCGCCTGTTCATCTTTGCATGAACTATTGATGAGCAGAAGCAACCACAGAAAGACAGCCCACAATTTACTAAATTTTTCAAATCTATTTTTCATAATAAATTGGGTTTGTTAAAGAATCAATTGATAGAATCTACATATAAATGACTTATTCTTGCAACGAATTGTTCTATCACGATATCAAAACATATTTAACAAGCAGAAATTTAATGTAAGGTGCATACAAACGATTTGTAAAGAGGGCACCTGCTTCAGCTGGCAGTACGAAATTGTAAGTAATTCAATTTTTTATTCTGCAAACAATTTCGATGCAAATATATATTGGACAAAAATGATTGGGTTATTTGCTCCGCAAGAGCAAGAGGTTGAGTAGAACAACAAGCGAGTCCAAGATCATTTAAGATACGTTCTTCGATAAAACGTCAGTTGAATCTTTAAACAATTAAAAATGTGGAAAAAATAACGACTTATTAAAAAGTTCGAATCATTTTTTATTTTAGAAAAACTCAGATACAATAAAAGGGATGTTATTCAAGCGTGTGTATGTGCAAAGGAGCAATGCCAAGGTTGGTGTGCCATGCTGCTATTTACACTATAATTTTTATTTGGTATTGCCCCATTGACGGGGAATCTTCTTTTTCAATAATCATTATTCAAAAATTAAGTATTAAAAAAGTGGTATTTTGCAAAAAATTATCACGTGTTTTAATTTGTTATTCTTTCAATTAGAATAACTCGAACATGCATTTAATACTTTAAAGTTCTAAAACAGGAATTCTGGTACATTTTCTTATCTGCAGAATTTGATAAATTTGTGATTAACATAAACTGTGGATCACTACGTTCTATATTTTGTAGTTTCACGAGAAATTTCCTGATTTAAAATCAATCAATAAAAATTTTTCGGCTAAAGATGATAAAATCTCTTTAAGCATTCAACAAGATACCAAGCATCCGGTGTATCTTGTATCCCGCTCGAATTAAGCCGGGCAGAAATACCGTGCTCAACTTTCCGATGAAGCGAGCAGACAATAATGTTGGAGCAGAACTCGGATAACAGTCTGTTCAGCGCGGTATTAGGGGATTGAAAATGGAATGCATTTGACCGCATACATTTCATTCCTGTTCTATAGCATAAATTCAAATTCGCTACATTATGAGCAAAGTTCTTATGAGCTATGTAAGGATAGGTATGTCTAATTTTCATATCAATACATTGCAGCTTAATATATATTATTAATGTAATACTTTATGGAAAAAAATAACAGCTTTAAGAAATACTCGCAAAGTGATTCTGGAATTTTTGTGAGTTGTGTTGAAATTGAAAATTTATCTGTAGGGCTTCTTCATACACTTAATCGCTGATTCTCATGAGAAAATGTCGACTAAAGCGAAGTGTATAGATGGTTCTGCGAAGATGAATTTATACATGACAGTTCATGGCTCCTGCGCACGTGCTATGAATTCGTTTAAGCTATTTGTTTTACTTTGCTGGATGTTCACATGTTTAAAGGGATTTATGGATCCATCCTTTCTACAGGTATTGTTTGAAATTAATGCTCTTGTTCACAAAAAAGAGTATTCAGTTTAGCCTTTGGTTGATAAAACGCTGAGTTGTTGTCCCGCGGGCGAATAGACTTAAACGTTTTAAAAACAAATGTAACAGTCAAATTTAAAAAGCATGCAAACCATGTAAGCCTGTTTGCATAATTCTGAAAAAAGTTAAAATGACCCTCTTGGGTTAGGAGATTATAAAATGAAAACGCTATACATTTTAATCATATCTTTTCTTATCACAGTTTCAACACTCACCGGTGCGAATTTTTCACCGGCCCCGGGAACACCCATCGCAAATGGCGAACATCCACGTATTTTTGTCACAGCATCAGACATTAATCCGATGCGCACACGCATCGCAAATTATTATATGGCAGATTTTCAGCAGTTAGTAAATCATATGGATAACCATTTTTATGCAAGTCCCGGCACAGCAATTTTTGCTGAGACCAATGATATTTTTGGTGCGGCGCAGTCTTATGCACTACTGTACCTGGTGGATCCGGCGACAATTCCCGGTATTTCCGCAGCCCATAGCAAAAATGAATATGGCCGGAGAGCGCTTGAATTTGGTTTATTTATCGCAGAAAATTTGCCTGATGACTGGAGAGAAGCGCATCATGGCCCCAGCATGCTCACTTCAAAAGAAGGGGGCGTCGCCAGCCTGGCATTGCAAGTGGTTTATGACTGGACATATCCTCTTTCCACATTAGCGCAACGAAAACGCATCGTCAATCGCTTGCTTCATTTATGGAACAACCGCTACGCATCAAAGAAAGTAAAACTGGAAAACCATTTTGCTGCCAATGTCCATGTGTACGCCGGCGCACTTTGCTTTTATGGAGACAAAGACCTTGGTACAGGTTACATCGCACAAGCAAAAGCCATGATGGATTCATTCCAGGACGTGTATATAAACCGGCAATTAGAAGTCTCAGAGCGGATATTCGAAGGTTCAAGCGATTGGATTGAAGGCGACTCATACTCTTTGGATGCCTATGTTGGTCTGATGTTTCTTGCCGGCGCTGCTTCAAGTGCAATCGGTCAGGATTTGTTCACAGACTATTCCTGGCTGCACTATGCACCATATTACATCTACTATAATATTGTGCCAATGAACTACAAAGGAAACTGGTATTTTACACAACAGAACACCAGCCGAGGGATGAGTTTCGAAGAATCCGGCTTTGCGACAGTCATGAATATGTGCGCTGCAAAATTAAAAGATACTGATCCTGATATGGCATCATTTGCAGCATGGTTTTGTGAAGAAAGTAAATGGGGAATGCAGGTTGACGATTTCCAGCACTATCAACCACATCTGCAGGACTTTTATTACAAGTTTATGTTTGGTACAAAGCATGTCGAAACCAAAACACCGGAACAATTGAAAATTCCACTAAGTACTCACCTCGGCCAAATGCACGTCATGCAATCAGATTATAGCTATAATGACAAGACACTGATCCAATTCTATGCACAAAAGTATTGCTATCCCAACGGCCATAATGAACTGGAAATGGGTGCGATCAATATTAATCGGTTTGGCACCCTTGCTATCGCCGCTTCAAAAACAAAAAATGGCCTTGATGGTATTCCCCGTGTTGAAAATGGTGGTTCAGGTTATGCAATGAACAATGTACTCGGCATAGGTAATGAGGGCATGCTGAATCCACATGTTGGCAAAATTATAGCGAGCAATAGCGACACCCCTGACGATTTTGTTACCGGCGCAGTCTCCCATGTAGGCACAGTGGAAGCGCGTGAATACAAAGCCAACTCACATGATTATATCAACTACAATTATACACGAAGCTATAAAGGCGATCTAAACGTTTCGCTGGCAAGACGGGGACTGGTTTATCTTCGTGGAAAAATCAATCATGAATATATCGTCGTGCTTGATCGTGTAGAAACGGCGAAAGATAAAAAATTTATTTTGCATCTTCCTGTAAAACCTGAACCCATCAACGGAAATTGGGGCGTAGAAGTGAATAATTTTGCTGCAACAAATGCAAAACAAGTGAAAGTGACCAATCGTATTGATCAAGCGCACGGACAAATGGTTGTTACCAGCGTTTTCCCGGAAGATGCGACTATTCACCAGGCAGGTGGACCGGGCAAAGAATGGTTATTGGCCGACGGAACACCGCTTGTCTATGACGGTGAGTATAATGAACTGGGTTCTTATTTAATGAGTGATCACACGCTGCAGATTCGTTCAAAATCCAATCAGTTCATTACGGTCATGCAAATTGGTGATGCCAATACATTTGGTGATCCGGCATCAGTAGAAAAATTGCAAGGTCCAGGTTATAACGGTGTTTTCCTTGGCAAGGAACGCGTTGTCATCTTTAGTGAGAGCGAATCAAAAATTGAAAATATAACTTACAGGATCAATGCCAACCAGGTCGTTAAACATCTCGTGACCGAACTTCCAGCAGGCCAAGAATATACGCTGAGCAAAGCAGGTAAAATACTCTCACAAGGAACGGTGAATGCGGATGGCGCTGTCTCTTTTGCCGACAATCCAAGCGGTGATACGCATTACACTTTAATTATAAAGGGGAAGGAAAATGCTGCTGCAAGTATTTCTGTAGCCCCGGTTTCATTGGATTTCGGCACAGTTTTACCCGGATTCAGCCTCTCGAAAAAAATCGCCATATCAAATCCGAACCAATCCATGCTGAACATTACAGAAATTGCATTTGTTGGCACAAATTCAGAAAAATTTTCGATGAACACGGTACTGCCTGGCTCAATTGCACCGGGTGACTCACATTTTGTTACAGTAACTGTTCCGGATAGTGAAGGGGAATATGAAGTAAGTCTCCAAATTAAAAGCAATCTCGGAAGTAAAACAGTGCCGTTGAAAGGTTGCGTTCAGGGAACCGTGCCCGGTGATGTTGACCTTGACGGGGAAATCAAAACAGTTGATGCTGATTCAATCCTCGCCTATCTGGTTGGCCTCAAGCCGCTGAACGATCCGCAAAAACAGCTCAATGCTAAAGTAAGCCCAAACACCTCCATTTCTGCGTGGGATGCTTCTCTAATCAGGCAGTATGTCCGGGGATCGATTAACAGTTTACCTTACAACACAATAATTCATGCAAAAGGCACGATTGCCATGGCACCGATGACCGTAAAACCGGGAGAAACCTTCGTTGTGACACCAAAATTGCAAAACGGTAAGGGTATCTATGCTTTCCAGGCTGTCTTTTCGTACGATACAACATATATGGAATTGCAACACATTGACTGGAAAGCTTTTGGTTCTTTCTCACCACAGCACAATTCGACGAATCATCGTGGCGAAATACACATTGCCGGTGCCAATGCGACAGCAATTCAATCGGACGAATTCGTTTCATTGCACTTCAAACTTAAAAAAGCAATCCCCGGCAGAACGTTCATCTCATTAACTGAATTACACTGGAATGGTGGCACGCTTTTAAAAGACCCAGCCGAGTCCAGTATTGAGATGGAGCGCACGACCAGTTTAGTAAGTGAAGATTCAACACTTCCAAACACCTTTGATCTCTCACAAAATTATCCAAATCCATTTAATCCGAGTACAACAATTCGTTTCTCCTTGCCACAAACAGGCCGGGTAGAGTTAGCGATTTTTAATATGGTTGGTCAAAAAGTTCGTACTCTTGTAAAGGATGAATTATCGGCTGGAACTTACCAAAGAATATGGGATGCTACGGACGATTATGGGAGAGAAGTGAGCTCCGGATTGTATGTCTACAGATTGTATTCAGCGACAGGTGTACAACAAAACAAAATGCTTTATCTTAAATAGAATATGGTGAAATCAGCAAAAGGCAGAAAATATGCCTTTTCAAACAGATCCTTGTGATTTTAAAGTAAAGATTGATCCATGAGCTCCATAATTTGTTAGATAAATCGAAAGTTTTCTTTGAACTATGTCTATGGTGATTTTATTCTCAACATATATGAATAATAAATTGGAGATTGTTATGCAGCATTATATAAGTTTTTTCCAATTCCAGAGCAAGTTCTCAACGGAATTACGCTGTTATAAATTTTTATTCGAGCAACGTTGGCCAGATGGTTTTATATGTCCCAGATGCAAACATAAACACTATTCTTTTCATTCAACACGAAAACTCTATCAATGTAAAGCGTGTAAATATCAGGCATCGATTACAGCTGGAACTATTTTTCATAAAAGCAGAACATCTCTTAGAAAATGGTTCTGGATGATCTATTTGCTTTCACTAAAAAAACCCAGTTATCCCATTCGATATTTGCAAAAATTACTCGAAATCAAATACTATAAGACAGCCTGGAAGATGGCCCATAAAATTCGCGACGCAATGCAAGAAAGAGAAGACAACACGAGCTTGTCGGTATACTTGAATTGGATGATTATCACTTTGGCACAAGAAATGTTTCCGGCAAACGAGACCGCGGCGCCGGAACCAAAAGTCCATTGTTTGTTGCTCTTGGAAACAGAAAAACACAAGTCATGCACAAAGGCGAAGTATAAACAATCACCAAACCGTTTGAGTTGGCAATGCCCTATTTTATCTGATTGTCTCCTGGAAATATGGAGGGGTTATTGGTTAAGTGTTATTAAATCAATGGAGTTGTATGGGAAATAATTCCGATGATTGTGAAAAAACAATAAGCAGTCTACAAATCACGTTAACATAAGTAAACATAATAGTTAAACACACAATCATACTTTTGGCATCCCTTTTGTTTAAAAATTTTGACCGCATCGGAGGATGTTCAGACACCAGCAAAGGATGTACTCATGTGTGCTGAGCAATTTATTATCATTCTATTGGCCGCTGATTTTAATAGGCAGCCCGGAACCACTTTCAAACCAATTGGATAAGCATGATGATTTTCCAAAATAGCAAGCTTGCAGATTTAAATTCTCCAATGTGCAAATTGAAGTCAAATACAATTAATTAGTTGCCAATGGAAGGATTTAGCGCCTCCAGATGTGCCTTTGCGTGCTCCGTGAGCTTGTGCTTCGCACCTTTGCTTTGCAACAATGATGCATAGCCACGTCGCAGCAGGGAATCCGCCGCAGTATACTTTTCAAGCTGTGTGTAACAGCGCCCAAGTTCCACCTGTGCTGCAGCAATTCGCCAGTGCGTCGAAGGAAGTGAATTTTCGAAAATCGTCAATCCATCAAGCAAATAAGGAAATGCCATGTCGCCATTTTCTTCATCCAGTAAAACCGAACCATAACCAATCATCGCCACAGCGACGTATTGATTCGCTTTCTGGAATGCTTTCTGATAAATTGCCAATGCTTTGCGGTACGTTGATGCGGCAGCTAAAACGTCACCTTTCTCATGTTGCAGCGAAGCCAGACTGTTCAATGTATACGCCACCAGCCAGTGTTCCGAACCCCGGTTTTTCCCATGCAATTGTGCGGCTTCTTCAAATAAAGGCTCTGCTTCCTCAAAATGGCCCTGTGCAGTTAATACCCGGCCGATATCCGTTAAATCATCAGCGATAACAGGATGGTCAGCACCGAGTTTCGCCACATGGGTACGATAGATTTCACGAAACATCCCCTCCGCTTCAGCTAGTTTGCCCTGCCCTTCAAGCATAACCGCAAGATTTGTGCGATTGTAGGTTGTTTGCGGATGATCCGGCCCGAGCAGTTTTGTGCGAATCGCCAGAGCTTGCCGAATGTACGGTTCGGCGCTGGCCAAATCGCCTTTTCCGTATAATGCAGAACCAAGATTGTTTAAACTTTCAGCGACTTCAAGATTCTCCTCCCCGAAAATCTGCCGCCGAATAGCAAGTGCACGCCGATGCAAGGAATCCGCCACATCAAAGTGACTCTGCTCGTGCGCCAGCCAGCCAAGATCATCCAGATTAAGGGCAACACCGGCATTGATTTCGCCAAAAAGCGATGTGCGAATCTTTAATGCTGCCGTCGCCAGCGATTCAGCCGCGGCATAATCTCCTTTTTGATATTGGTTTTTACTCAGGCTGCTTAAACTTTGCGCCACCGCTTCGTTCTTTTCACCATAAATATTTTTTCGAATTTGAAGCGATAAGCGTTGTAAGGAATCAGCCGCTTCATAATCGCCTTGCTGTGCGCTTACTTTGCCGAGTATCCACAGACTTCGGCCGTATTCTGCAGTGGGATTTTCGTTTAATTCTTCCTGGATCGCCAACGACTTCCGTAGCAATGAATCCGCTTCTGTGAGCTGCGCAAGATTCTGATAAACCCCGCCGATCACTTCCATCATGCGAGCTTGCACTTCCGGTTGCGACGCCAGTTCCTTTTCGATTTTGGCAGCGCCCTGGTCGAGCAATTCCCGGGCTGTGATGGTACGACCTTTCGCTTCATCCGGATTTGAAATTTCAAACAAGCTGGTGACGAACTGCGAAATTTGCGCGGCTTTCTGTGCTTCGAGTTGCGCTTTATCACGCTCGTCCGCCAGACGCAGTGTATAAAAAGAGATGAGCCCTGCGAGCACGACAAAGACGCCAAAAGCCGCAGCAACACCCAACTTATGGCGGTTGATAAATTTCCCGCTTCGATACCCCAGCGTTGCCGGACGCGCCTGTACCGGACGGCCGGTGAGATAGCGGGCAATATCTTCGTTGAATTCCTGAACCGAGCGATAACGCCGCTGCGGTTCTTTCCGCATGGCCATCAGGCAGATGTTATCGAGGTCGCCGCGCAACAGGCGGTTATTCTGTACGGCATGCCCTTCGGCGATATCTTTGACCTGCGTCATTTTCGTGCTGGGTTTCGGCGGTTCGGTCTCACAGAAGATTTTTTCAACTTCTGCCGGACTGAGATCTTTTATGTCAAACGGCCGTGTTCCGGCGAGCAATTCAAACAAAACAATCCCGAGTGAATAAACATCAGAAAGCGTGGTCACGGCCTTTCCCCTCACCTGCTCAGGAGAGGCATATTCCGGCGTCATAACGCGATTGCCGGCAACGGTGAGCGGTTGTGCTTCAACAGAATCGTCCTCGTCGAGCAATTTGGCGATACCGAAGTCAAGCAGTTTAACCTCACCATCGTCAGTGACAAAAATATTGCCCGGTTTTATATCGCGGTGCACGATTAAATTTCGGTGGGCATATTCAACCGCATCACAAACCGTTTGAAACAATCGCAGTCTTCTAACAAGGGAGAGATCATTTTCCCTGCAATATTGATCAATTGGCAGGCCTTTGACATATTCCATCGTGAAATACGGCGTCCCGTCAGCTGTCAAGCCACCATCCAGCAAGCGGGCGATGTTTGCGTGCTGCAGCCGCGCTAAAATCTGCCGTTCGTAGTGAAACCGTTTTAAAATGGCAGTGGAATCCATGCCGTGTTTGATCAATTTTAAAGCGACGGTCTGAGTGAATTGGCCATCGGCGCGCTCCGCCAGATACACCGCACCCATACCGCCAACGGCAATTTGTTCGGTAATTTTATAGTGCCCTACTTTTTTGCCGACGAGATTTTCTTCCAATGGAAAATCGACGGCATCAAGGGCGTGGCCTTGCAACAAACTGTGCGATTCAGCATCAGCTTGCAGCAACGACCGGACCTCTGCGATAAGCGATTCATCATCTGCGCAGGCTTCTTCGAGAAAAGATTCACGTTCGGAGTCAGGCTTGTCCAAAGCAGCTTCAAAAAGCTGCTGCACTCTGTTCCAGCGTTCCTGGTTCATGGAGGTATGCTCTATTTTATTATTATGAAACTTTATTTTATCACACTAAACCGCAGAGTTTTTAAAAATATGTACTGATTTTCAAACATAATATCCCATGCATGTCATTCCGGCCGCCCGTTTTTGGTGTGCCGGAATCCCCAAATGCCTACCGCGAATCGGGAGATGCCGGGATTCGATAAAGTCATCGAACCCGGCATGACCTAAGTAAATTGACGAATAAAACAAGACTTTTGCAAATCGCGATTATAAATCCTACAATCTTTTCTCTGCAGTCTCAGCGGCTCGTGAAAATTAGTTTAATCCAAATTCAAGATCACGATTTTAACTCCCGCGTCAGCCAGGCTTTTGCCAGACGCCAATCACGGCGGACACTGGGGACGGAAATATGCAGGACTTCCGCTATTTCTTCGTGGGAAAGTCCACCGAAAAAACTCAACTCCACCACCTTCGCCTGCCGTTCGTTCAATTTCGCAAGTTGATTCAGGGATTCATCAAGGTGTACAAGCTCAGCCATACGCGGTTTTGGATTGTGAATTTCTTCCTGAAAAGTAAATACCGGTTCACCGCCACCGCGTTTTTCCGCAAGACGGGCCTGTGCGTAGTTGATGAGTATGCGCCGCATCGCCTGGGAAGCGATGGCATAAAAATGGGCCCGGTTTTTCCAGTCGACACGGTTTTGATCGATAAGTTTAATGTAGGCTTCGTGCACGAGAGCGGTGGTGTTGATGGTATGATTTGCCCTTTCCCTGCGCAATTGTTGACGGGCAATCCGTTGCAAATTATCATAAACCAGTGGCAACAACTGATCGACGATAGCCTTGTTCCCCACACCATAGTCGATGAGCATTTGGGTTATGTTGTGTGCATACATATGAATCGGCCTTCCTTAGCTGCTATACGCTTTTAAAGCGATACCATTGTCATTGAAAAAAAGTGATTGAATCCCTGGTGCCAATCCATCGGCATCCCGCGTTGGATAAAACCACTACATACTCACACTTTTTAACTCAGCCCTAACAGTGGTATTTATTAATAAATAAAATTAAAAAATATTATCACTTCCCCTACTTTTTTCTGCGTTAGAAAACAGGAAGACGTTTTAAAATGCATCCACCTGTATTCTTACTCC
>QQUM01000749.1 GCA_008501545.1 Calditrichota bacterium | reverse complement strand
GAATTTTTGTGTTGATTGAAACCCGGTAAAATGTATTCGAAAAGTCTGGCCATTTTCGGGGATCTAAAAATGGCCAGACTTGCATGGGGGGAACATCGACTTGCTTGGAAATTTTGATTTCAGTCATTGAATTACTGAATACTGTGTAACTTAAACATGATGGTCGCCAGTGGCGGAATGACGATGTCGAGCGAGTGGGCGAATCCGTGATGGCTGGTATTTTGTGCATGCACACCACCATCGTTGCCCATGTTGCTGCCACCGTAGAATTGTGAGTCACTGTTGAGAACTTCTTCGTAATAGCCGGGTTCAGGCACACCAATTCGATAGCCAGACCGCGGTACAGGGGTAAAATTGCACACAACAACAACAGTATCACCGCTTGTCGGTGCCTTGCGAATGAAAGACAAAACACAGTTGTCACTATCCTGAAAGTCAATCCACTGAAATCCATCATGTGTAAAATCGTCTTCCCATAGTGCAGGTATACTTTGATAAAGCTTGTTCAAGTCCTTCACAAATTGTTGCAAGCCCCGGTGCAATTCAAAATCAAATAAGTGCCAGTCAAGGCTTTTCGTATGCGTCCATTCTTCCCATTGGCCGATCTCGGCACCCATGAATAACAATTTCTTTCCGGGATGTCCGTACATAAATCCATAGGACAAGCGGAGGTTGGCAAATTTTTGCCACAAATCGCCGGGCATTTTATCAAGCAACGCCCGTTTACCGTGTACAACCTCATCGTGGGAAAGCACAAGCTGAAAATTTTCCGTAAAAGCATAAACCAGCCCAAAGGTCAGGTTGTCGTGGTGATAACGGCGGAATACCGGATCCTTTTCGATGTATTCGAGAAAATCGTTCATCCAGCCCATGTTCCATTTTAAACCAAATCCCAGACCGCCGACGTAGGTTGGAGTGAGACGCCAGGCCAGGAAGTTGACTCTTCCGCGATCATCAATACATTTGGATGCTCTGCATAGACTGTTGCATTTAATTGTTTAAGAAACTCGATCGCTTCAAGATTTTCTCGTCCACCGAATTTATTGGGGATCCAATCGCCTTCTTCTCGGGAATAATCGAGGTAGAGCATAGAAGCGACTGCATCGACTCGCAGCCCATCGATGTGGTATTCATCGAGCCAGAAGAGTGCATTTGAAATGAGAAAATTCCGAACTTCGTTGCGTCCGTAATTGAAAATCAATGTACCCCAATCAGGATGTTCACCCTGGCGGGGATCGGCGTGTTCATACAAGGCGGTTCCGTCAAACAGACGTAAACCGAAATCATCTTTGGGGAAATGCGCGGGAACCCAATCAAGAATGACACCGATGCCATTTTGGTGCAGGTGATCAACGAAATATTTAAAATCATCGGGGGAGCCAAAACGGCTTGTGGGTGCATAATAACCCGTTGTCTGGTAGCCCCATGAGCCGTCAAATGGATGCTCGCTAACCGGCATCAATTCGATATGTGTAAAACCAAGATCTTTCACATAGTCGGCGAGATCATGGGCTAATTCCCTGTAGGTCAACCAGCGGTTGTTCTCTTCCAGGATACGTTTCCAGCTTCCGAGATGAACTTCATAAACAGAGATCGGGCTGCCTAGCGCATTGCTGTTGCGGCGTGCTTCCATCCAGTCTGCGTCGGACCATTTGTACTGATACATATCATAGACGATCGATGCATTCGCAGGGCGAAGTTCAGAACGAAAGCCAACCGGGTCGGTTTTAATCCGCAGGTGATTATCATTGGTTTTTATTTCGTACTTGTAGGTAGCACCTTCGCTGACCTCCGGTAAAAACAGCTCCCAAACGCCAATACCGGGATGCATTCGCATCGGGTGGCGGCGGCCATCCCAAGCGTTGAAATCACCAACGACAGCGACGCGTTTGGCATTTGGTGCCCAAACGACGAATTGCACTCCACGAACGCCATCAATTTCAACTGCATGTGCACCGAATTTCCTGTAAAGATGAAAGAAATTGCCTTCACCGAAGAGATGCATATCAAATTCGGTCAACAAAGTCGGAAAGGCATACGGATCGTAAAATTCCCACGATGAATCCTGGAAATCCGTCGCTAAGAATTTATAAGAAGCGATTTGATTATCTTTTTTTAGCTTAAGCTCAAAAAAACCATCATCGTGCAGTTTTGTCATCGGGAGGATGGTCTTCTTTCCATCACTGCTTACTACGGAAATTTCTTTTGCTGTAGGGATGTAAACACGGATTGCCCAGCCTTTTTGTTTTCCACTGGTTGTTTGATGCTTGCCCAGAATGCTAAAAGGATCATAATGATCACCGTGAACGATCTTTTGTATTTCTTCTTTTTTCAGATTGCTCATTTATCTCCTCAATACCGTAGGGTATGTATTTGTTTTTCTTGCTTTAAAAAATGGATTGACAGTTTTATTATTATCCTGGATGCCTGGCTTTGACAGACAATACAGTATTTTAAATGTGGTTCGTACCAGGCGACGGACGCTTAGGTTTCGTTTTCATCGTCAACAGGCTCAATAGTGGCGTTCATCGAACCCTGGCAGCGCTCGATACGCCAGTCACAACCGTAAGCATGAATTTGATCGCGTTTGAATTCGGCTCTTTCCTTGCTTGTGATATCCACAATGACCCGCCCTTCAGCATCGACTTCACAGGCCATTTTGAATGCCGTTTCGGTTGAGTGTCCAAATAACGACGTTATCATTTCAATAACATAGTCATAGGTATTGTCGTTGTCATCCCATAAAACGACGTTATATCGTGGTATATGAGCGACACAAGTCTTCTCGGCTTCTTCAAGGTTGGTGTCCGGTCTGTCGGCAAACATGATTCAGCTAGGGCTTG
>QQUM01000679.1 GCA_008501545.1 Calditrichota bacterium | reverse complement strand
GAATGAAGGCGATCGAGTATAGGGAAATGGAAAGAGAACCGAAATTATGGGCGCCATGAATGATCTTGCCTCGAGAGGATTAAATTACATCTCTTTCCTGACGATGTCTGCGCCAGATGGCGACGATAAAAACGTGTTTCCCTGGGTAAGCACAAATAATTTTCTTACTTATGATTGCTCAAAATTAGATCAGTGGGACATCGTTTTTTCCCATGCTCAGAAAATGGGCATGCACCTTCATTTCAAAACCTCAGAAACAGAGAACGAACAACAGTTGGATGGCGGCGCATTAGGGACTCAGCGCAAGCTTTATTACCGCGAATTAATTGCGCGTTTTGGCTATCATCTTGCTTTAAATTGGAACATTGGCGAAGAAAATGGTGATTATGGAACTGACAATCAAACAGACGCTGAGCGTATTGCTTGCATAAATTATTTTCACGATAACGATCCATATAAAAACAATATCGTTATTCACACTGCTCCAGGCAGTCAGGAAAAAATTTACAGACCTTTATTAGGCAGTAAATCTGAATTAACCGGCACATCCATTCAAACAAACTGGAGCAATGTGCACGCAGAAACCAAACATTGGGTAAGCGAATCGGTAGCTGCAGGTAAAAAATGGGTGGTTGCAAATGACGAACAAGGTGGCGCCAACCAGGGTGTGCCCCACGATGCCGCTGGCTTTTCAGATAACATCAGGCAACAGGTGCTCTGGGGCAACATAATGGCTGGTGGGGCTGGTGTTGAGTATTACTTTGGTTATGAAACATTGGGAACCGATCTTGATTGTGAAGATTTCAGATTGCGTGAACTGAACTGGCGTTATTGTGGTCAGGCATTGCTATTCTTTAACCGTTATGTGCCTTACTGGAGCATGAAACCCGATGATTCAAGAACGTCAACCGGTTGGTGTTTGTATAACGATGATGTGACCGTTGTATATTTAACCAGTGGTGGAACTCCAAGTGTTACTTTGCCTTCGGGAACATTCGATGTGTTTTGGTTTAATCCAAAAAGTGGTGGGGATTTAATAGCGGGAAATACAGGTATTAATGGCGGAGGTCGCAGAAGCATTGGCGCTTCTCCAAATACGTCGCAGGATTGGGCTGCATTAATTCAAAAAACAGATTATACACATACTTGCAATACGAATTGCACTGATGATTTATCGGTAGTGGACGTAAGCATTTCACCGGAATATGTTCTGTTGGATAAAGCAGGAGATACGCAACAACTTACAGCTGAAATTTATCCATCCAATGCTGCTGATAAATCGGTGACGTGGAGCAGTGACAATCCGGATGTGGCAACGGTTAGCTCAACAGGTTTGGTTACGGCTGTGGCAGATGGAAAAGCAAAAATTACGGTAAGAACGACCGACGGCGATAAAACAGCTTCCATCAGCGTTTCGGTTGGCGGCACAGGTGGAGCCGTCACTTACGGTGAAAACTTTGTCGTGTTTGAAGCGGAAGCCACAGCTTCGGATTTGGACTTATGGGTTTTGCGCACACCCGACGATCCCAAATACAAAAAAGGTACAAGAACAGACGCCACCGGCAATGTAGTTGGTCCTATAAATGAAACGTACATAGAATTTACAGGCAACAATCAGGATGGCGGCTCTCCAACATCTCCATTAGTTTATAAATTCACTGCTCCTAAAACTGCCGATTACCAGCTCACCATGCGCGTATTGCAAAATCTGGAAGGCGCGGCCTGGGATAAGTGCAACGATGTGTACGTAAAACTCGAAGGCAATTTTACACCGGGCGGAACATCGGCATCCATGGCTATCTTAACTTCAAATACCAAATTATATGGCCGTGGAAAAGACAATTGGGGATCGATGGTGCAGTTAGATGTAAGCCATGCCAAACATGCCGCCCGTTACAACCTTATTGAAGGGGAAGAATATGTTTTAACCATGTCGGGTAGAGCACAGCGCACTTGCATAGACTATATTTTGTTTTTCGAAAAATCTCTCAATCTGAAAATGGGAGAGGAAGTAGACCTTGCTTCAGAAAATCCGGAAAAATATCGCCCGCAGATTCTGGAGTGCAACGAAGTAAGAGCGGTTGATTTTGATAGATGGACAGGAATTGCGGGATTTACTGATGCAACCACTGATAGTAAAGCCGGCCTGGATATTTTGCAAATTGCCACACGAGACGCCTGGGCGGCTGCAGAATACACCTACAATGGTTCAACGATGAGCGCTTACTTTCGGGTCAATGCGATGCAGGAAACCGATGGCGAGTCAACTTATAAAGTCAGGGTGAATGGTGAGATGATTGGCGAAGCCACCAATGACCGTATCCATGGAACTGCCATTGAGGATTATACCATTCAACAGCATAAGATAAATGCCTCGCCATATCAATTGGAAGATGGCGATGTAATAAGGGTTGAATTTAATAACGCCACCAACGGTTTAGTTCCCGAAGGCGATCTCACGGCTACATCGCGAGGCAGATGGTATAGCCTGGAAATATGCACGGATAACATTGTACGCGAACCGGTTATTGGTATCGAACTCGAGCCGGCCACTTTGGAGCTATCGAAGAACAATTCCGATACGTTATCAGCGAATATCCTACCTTCCAATGCCTTCAATAAAAATGTGACCTGGGAGTCGAAGAACACTTCGGTTGCAACTGTAAATAGCAAAGGCATCGTCACAGGTGTTGAAAATGGAACTGCCGAGATTGTTGCCACTACCGTGGACGGAGGGTTTAGCGCCAGCTGTGTGGTAACTGTTGTCACCAAAGCGCCTGCAGGCATAAGCCTTGATAAATCATCCCTTGATATTATTGCAGGGCAAAGTGTAACATTAATCCCGATTTTCGA
>QQUM01000486.1 GCA_008501545.1 Calditrichota bacterium | reverse complement strand
AGGTGCCTTTTGGCCGGCCGGATATCGAATACGATTTAAGAGGACCTGCCCGCTCTTTCTTTCACAACACTTTCCCGGCATCAATTACCGGCATACCCGGTCATTCTGTGGAAAATGTAATCCTGGCAAACTTTGAGATTGTTTATCCCGGCCGTGGAAATACGGGATTGGCCTTCTTACCGCTTTCAAGGCTGAATGATGTACCTGAAGCAGAAGCGGACTATCCTGAATTTCATATGTTTGGCGAGCTGCCTGCGTGGGCTTTTTATGTGCGCCATGTTAAAGACCTGACCATGAAAAACATTTCTGTAAAAGCCGAAGCACCTGATTATAGACCGGCCTTTGTTTTTGATGATGTGCAGAAGCTACAGCTTTCTGAATTAAAAATAATTGAAGACAGGCTAAAGTCTCAAGTTATTTTGAAAGATGTAAACAGAGCTGAATTTGATAATTCCGCTGAAAAGCTTGTAAAAACTTTAGAACAATAACCAGAATGATATGAAAATTTTATGAATATTAAATTCACACAGAATATAAAAACGTGCCGTATTCTAAGCATACTTTTTATCTCTTGCGTTTTACTGGGTTGTACTGAACAGCCAAACACAAAAGAATACAGCTTAACCGACGAAGAGCGCATGGAATGGTGGACAGAAGCCCGCTTCGGCATGTTTATCCATTGGGGGATTTATTCGGTGCCTGCCGGAACTTACAAAGGCAATGTTCAAAGAAACAGCGCCGAGTGGATTATGAACCGGGGGAAAATTCCTATTGTTGAATATGAAAAATATGCAGAACAATTCAATCCCACTCATTTCAATGCAGATGAATTTGTCGCGCTGGCCAAAGAAGCCGGCATGAAATACATGGTCATCACAGCCAAACACCACGATGGCTTTTCCATGTTTCATTCAAAGAGCAGCCCCTACAATGTCGTCGACGCAACGCCCTTTAAACGAGATGTGATGAAAGAGCTGGCCGATGCCTGTGCAAAGGAAGGCATTAAGTTTGGTTTTTATTATTCTCAGTCACAGGATTGGCGTCATCCGGGCGGAATGGGCAATAACTGGGATAAAAGCATTAAACGCGTCAGTAGCGATGAATATTTACACGAAAAAACGCTTCCTGAAGTGAACCAGCTTCTGACAGACTACGGGCCAATCGGTATCTTCTGGTGGGATACGCCGCGCAAGATGAGCAAGGAAATAGTGGACAGCCTTTACAAGGTTACAACCGATCTGCAACCCGAAATTATTACCAATGATCGTTTGGGCTACGAATATCCAGGCGACCACAAAACCTATGAGCGCCATCTTCCAAAATTCAAACCGGATGCAAAGTATTGGGAAATTTGCCAACCCATCAGCGCCAGTTGGGGATATAAAAGCAGTGATAAAGATTTCAAATCTATTCCAACACTTATCCGCAACCTGATTGACGCCAGCAGCATGGGCGGCAACTATCTGTTGAACGTGAGTCCAACATCGCAAGGAACTCTCGCTCCAGAAGCTGTGACACGCTTGAAAGCCGTGGGCAAATGGCTGAAAACGAACAAAGAATCTATTTACGGAACACAGGCCAGCCCATGCGGCAAACCGGATTGGGGCCGCATCACCACGAAAAGCGCTGGTGACAAAACCACCTTTTACCTGCATGTCTACGATTGGCAGGAAAATGCTGAGTTGCCCATCGAAATTAGAAATGATGCGGCAAGCTGTTACCTGCTTGCTGATAAATCCAGAAAATTTGCCACCAAAATCAAAGAAGGGCGCCTGACAGTAAAACTTTCGGGCCCTGCCCCTGATTCTGTTGCATCTGTCATCGTATTGAAACTTGCTGAAAAGCCTGATGTCATTCCACCAAAGCCATTCGGCCAAAATGATGAAGGCATTGTGGCTTTTTACAACGAACGAGCGCAGTTTCAAAACTTGCACGGCCCAAGCGCCCGATACAATTCTTCAAAAGACTGCATTGGAAAATGGAGTAGCGCAACAGCCTTAGTGTACTGGACTTTTGTTATTGATTATCCGGGTGTCTTTCATATCACTTGCGAGAGCGCTGGCAAAAACAATTCAGAATTTACCGTTGAATTAGCCGGACAGACTAAGCGTGTGAAGATTCCTGCAACTGGCAGGGATGACATCTTCAAAAATCTAGATATTGGAAAATTTGAAATTAAAAAACCAGGTGAATACAAAATCACATTCACTCCGGTCGCCGGGAAATGGAAAGCGTTTAATTTCCGCAATGTCGTGATGACGCCGGTTCAGTAATTCTGTTGTTTAAAAGTAATCATTTCAACAAGCTTAACCAGGGATTTTATTGTGAAAAAGACCGGACTTAATAACGGTATAAAAATGTATTTTGGGGGAGTAATCCTGGCAGCCTTTTTATTGACAGGCTGCACTGCTTCCGAACCCATTATGGTAAACTCACCGGACGGCGCTAATACATTTCAGTTGTCGGTAACAGACCAATCCACAACAATTCATGCTATCAATTTTTTAATACGAAAAAACGGTACACCTGTTCTTTTACCATCGGAAATTAAAATTACTTCCCGGGAAATTGATTTTATTTCCCCCTTTTCAATTAATAAAGTAGAAGAATCCTCCGTTGAAAACGAATGGACAACCGATTTTGGTGAGCGAAAGATCATCCCTGATAATTACAACCAGGTGAAGGTTTTTCTCGAAAGCGCCACAGCGCGTCTCAATCTTATTTGCAGAGCTTATAATGAAGGTGTTGCATTTGCATATGAAATTCCCAGGCAGGGAAATTTTGAGACAATAAGTATTGACGAAGAATCGATCACTTACAAGTTCTCAAAAGATTATAATGTCTGGTCAACACCTAAA
>QQUM01000234.1 GCA_008501545.1 Calditrichota bacterium | reverse complement strand
GGCGGGGGCCCTGGGATTGGGCTTCACTGCGTTTATCACCACATACAACCGGGGTTCGTGGGTTGGCGCCTGTGTCGGCATGTTTATTATGATTTCGCTCGATTTGTTTGCCAGGGGCAGCAAACACAAAAAAGTGGCAATGGGACTCATGTCGTTTGGCGTGCTTGTCGTGCTTGTGGGATCGATTAAATTTGGCTCACTTATCATTGACCGCTTCATGAACTCCGATGCCGATGGCCAAATCGACAACCGGAGTGAGCAAACCCACGAGGCGATCGAATTAATTAAGCAAAATCCGATTGTGGGGGTTGGCTATAAAAACGATGATTTTTATGCCAGAGAAATATTTGTACACAACAATTACCTGCTCATTGCGGCAGAATTCGGGATACCCGGCTTGCTGTTTTATTTTTGGTTTATCGGGAATTATCTGGCACTGATTATTGGTGGCATCCGGTCAAAAGTTTCTTTTGTTTCGAATTACTCAAAAGGATTCCTTGCGAGTATAATAGCATTTAGCATTGCATCGATTCCAGGACCGGATTTTTGGATAGCAGCGGATGTACAAAGGCAGTTTTTGATCGTTCTTGCGGTGCTTATTTCTGCAAGAAGACTGGAATCAAAATTAATTGAAATTCAAAAGAACAAAAAATTAAATAAATCGAAAATCGATCAAACAAATATTGCCAAGCTGTCGATCATAGATAAGTACTAGACAAGGTCATTAAAGATGTTCAAAGGTTTGTCGTGAAGGCTTTAGCCTTTTTTATCTCAGTTAAGACTGGCAAAAGAGACCAATGTCTCAACTACAAACAACGAAAATTTGGTCCATAATTTCTTTGAAATAAATTTGGCAAGTGATTGAATCGAAATACATAGGATATTCTAATAAAAGGAGATTAAAATGGCGGTTCTTTCCTATAGCAATGAACACGAAGCCGGTGCAGCTATAGTAGAAAATGGTGAAATCATTACAGCGATTAATGAAGAGCGGCTGTCTCGTGTAAAAAATCAGGATGGTTTTCCTCAGCGGTCGATTGATTACGTCTTAAAAAATTCTGGTAAATATTATAACGATATTGACCACGTAATCATCCCGGAAATCAGCAAATTCCGTGATTTGTTTACCAATGTGATTGCGAAGTATCCATTTACTCTGTTTGCAAAACCCAAAGGCGTGAAAGCAGGCTTTCTCGATTATGTACGTCAATTTCTATACGCGGGCTATATTCTCGTCAATGCGTATCAAAGGACGTTGCGTGAGCATTCAAATGATGAAGCACGCCTGAAAAAAATGTTTCCCAATGCCAAATTCCATCGCATCGGGCACCACGAAGCCCACGCAGCTTCAGCTTTTTATACCAGTGGCTTCGGCAAAGCGATCATCGTCACCGCCGATTATTGGGGTGATTTCATCACTTCGATGATTTCTGTCGGCAACGGAAAAGAGTTGACACCATTATTTAAGACGTATTATCCTCATTCACTCGGTCACTTCTATGCCAGTTTGACCAAATGGTTGGGATTTCGTGCGAATCGTCATGAGGGCAAAATTCTTGGTCTCGCCGCTTTCGGCAATCCCAATTCACCGATTTATGATGAGATTAAAGATTTACTCGTCGTGGATGGTATGTCCATCAAAGCCCCGCTGATGATTGGAAAGATGTGGCATCCCAAATTCAATTTCATGAAGAATTGCCTGATGCGCCGCCTTCTGGAAAATCACAGTCGCGAAGATATCGCTGCGGTATTTCAACGTCGTTTTGAAGAAGTCTTTGTCGAATTAATCGAAAAGGCAGTTGCCAAACTTGGCATTAACAAGGTTGTGCTTGCCGGTGGCGCTTTTGCCAATGTGAAGCTGAACCAACGCATTTACGAAGTTGACGGCGTCGATACAGTTTATATCTTTCCAAACATGAGCGATGGCGGAATTTCTCAGGGCGCTGCACTTTATTATGATATTTTCCAAAATGGAAGCCATGGTTCGAAGTTGCCAAACGCTTATTATGGCCCGGAATACAATGATGATGAAATCGAAGCAGCATTGAAAAAACACGATATTGTCTACAAAAAACATGACTATGTGGAAGCAGAAATCGCAAAAGTGATTGCGGACAATAAAGTTGTGGCTCGATTTAATGGAAAAATGGAGCTTGGACCACGTGCACTCGGTAACCGGTCGATTCTCTATCAAACCGTTGATCCTGCCGTAAATGACTGGCTCAACAAACGTCTGAAGCGGACAGAGTTTATGCCATTTGCACCGGTTACACTGGAAGAATTCGCCGAAAAGTGTTACCTCAATTTTGAAAATGCTTCCTTTGCAGCCAAGTTCATGACCATCACTTTTGATTGTACGGACTATATGAAAGAAAACAGCCCGGCAACGGTCCATATTGATGGCACAGCCAGGCCACAGGTAATCAATGAGACGGACAATCCCAGCTATTATAAAATTCTTAAGGAATACCATAAAATTACCGGTATTCCGAGTCTTGTGAATACCAGTTTTAATATGCACGAGGAACCGATCGTCTGTACACCGGATGATGCGATTCGTTCGTTCTTGTCTGGTAATCTCGATTATCTCGCTATCGGGAGTTTCATGGTGAAGTGGGATGAACAGAATGATGAGAATAAAAAATTTGCAGAAGCCTATAAAATTGATGAGGGCGTAGAGAAAAACAAAGAGTTGTTGCGCGCCTAAATCAGGATTTCGTGCTTTTTGTTGCAGTCTTAGCAGAAAAAATGGGTCGATGTGAAGTGTAATTTTGCAGTTCCTCAACGGGCGGGATTACACTTGACGGAAAACCCATTTTTTGTAAGTGAATATACAATTATCGGAAAATGTTTATGCATTTCAC
>QQUM01000104.1 GCA_008501545.1 Calditrichota bacterium | reverse complement strand
ATCGATTTCTTGGAGGTGTCGGCGAAACATCTTTTCAAATCAAAGCCTGGAAAATCGCGGGTACAGGCGCCTTTCTTATCGGCACTATCTGGTTTATCGACAGCAGGTTACAGACCGAAAACCAATGGGATCCACCACGAAATAACACACAATGGTTTGCTGCGGGAGATAATGGCATTCCGTTAGAAGTCCGGATACAGGGACAAGGGGCAATTGAAAAACCCTTTGCTGACATCTGGGCCAAAAACCAACTTCTCATGGAAAAGACAGGTGAAAATTTCGCCTTGTATGCGGAGCATGACAGCACCGTCTTTTCACACGGCTATGTAACGAAAGAGAATTTAAAAGCACTCAACCTGTCGAATGATTTTGCACTCTCGGTGCAGCAATATGTTATCACCGACTCGCTTATCAGACCTTATACAAAATTTTACAATCTTGATCCAATCCCCCTCTATATTTCAACCGGGCGTTATGGCGGCGGTTTTTCGCGCTATTCCTTGCATGATAAAAAGGGTGAGGAACTTTACCAGGGACGGATACGTGGCCGGGGCGCCGAGATCATCCAAATCGATGATGCGTTTTATTTTGTTGCAGTTACGATGGTTAACCACCAATCGAATGACATCAACGAAAATTATGCAAAATTCGCTATCGCAGCGTTGGCAATCAACACGGCTATAAAATAATCCAGCCTTGAAAAGAGAGTGCAACATCTGCACGTTCGAATCGTCAGTTTCATAAAGTCTATTTAAACTGTGTTGATCAGGCCTTATCTGACGCGGAAATGATAGCCGACATGGCTTTGCGAAAGAGAAACAACATGCGATTCTTCCCCCATTCTGTGATTTTTCCATTCCTTCTCGTGGGATTGATGATAATTTCATCATCCTTTGCCGCCCATGCCCCGAAAGCAATATTTCAGAAAATATCGTTACAACAAGGGCTTTCCGTTTCGACAATCCACGATATTCACCAGGACAAGGAAGGATACATCTGGTTTGCAACGGCGTACGGAGCAAACCGTTATGACGGTTATACTTTTCTTATCCACAAGAAAGAACTTGACGATTCCACGTCAATAGGTGATCACCGTACGCAAGTTATTTTCGAAGACAGCCACGACAATTTATGGTTTGGTACCGCTGCGGGTATTTTGGCGCTTTATGATAAAAAAACCGACAGTTTCACCAACTATCAAATCCATCCACCCACGCTGGAGACACAAAACATCGATCTCATTCCCACCGCGTATCCTGTAACCTACGCGTTCTATTCACCGCAAACGATCACTGATATCAAGGAAGATGTGCACGGAAATTTATGGCTGGCTACATGGGGCGCCGGTATTGCGATATTTAATCCGTTAGAGAAGGAATTCATCTATGTGCAGGCCCAAAAAGACGAACCCGGCAGCTTAAGTGCAAACCGGATTTCCAGTCTTTTATATGATGAAAAAAATTATATGTGGATCGGAACATTCGGTGGAGGATTAAACAGATTCAACGCGAGAATTAATATTTTTGAGGCGTACAAAGCGCATCCATCATCAAACGAAAATAATGTGCGCTTCTCCCACTACCGGCATACACCACTGAACGGGAAGAGCCTGAGCGATGATCGCGTATCCACACTATTTCTCGATTCGGGTCAAAACATCTGGGTCGGGACATTTTTCGGTGGATTGGATTTATTAATCAAAGGTGAAAATTCTGATTCACTGCAAACCTACCGGCCGGTTGAATTTCGCCACTACAAACATGATCCCTTCGACAAAAGCAGCTTGACCAACAACAATATTCTCAGTCTGTGCGAAGATGAATCCGGTGCACTCTGGATTGGCACATTTGGTGGCGGTTTGAACAAACTCCAACCACGATCAGGTGAAATTACGCATTTCGTTCATGATCCAAAAGATCCGGAGTCCCTCAGTGAAAACAATATAACCTCGCTTTTACAGGACCGAAGCGGCATCCTGTGGATAGGTACACTGCTTGGCGAAGGGATCAACAAACTTGTTCCCGATCTGCAAAAATTCATTCATTATAAAAAAAATGAAAGACGATCCCGGTCACTCAACGACAATATTGTGTTTGCGTTGGGTGAAGACAAGCAATCCGCCGGACGCAATATCTGGGTGGGCACGCTCAACGGTGGCATAAACAAATTCGATCGCAAAACGGAGGATGTAACCAATTATACGCACAATCCGGACGATAAATACAGTCTCTCACACAACCATATCCGTTCCATTTACTGCGACAATTATGGTTACTTGTGGGTTGGGACGTTCAGCGAGGGACTCAACCGGTCGCTGCACCCAACAACACATTACCCGGCGCTCGAAACAGATGCTTTAACCATAAAATCGGGAGCGGTTGATACTGAACCGGAGCAGGTGTTGCGATTTAAAACCTACAGACATAATCCTTCAGAGGAGCGCAGCCTGAGCTTCAATCAAATTCGTGCCTTGTACGAAACACCGGACAGCACACTCTGGATCTGCACTTTCGGCGGCGGACTGAACCGGTATGACCGCCAAAACGATAGCTTTTTCCATTATAAATTCAATCGGGATGACGAAAATTCGATTCCGGACGATCATGTCTATTCCGTAGGTTATGATTCCACGGGATTCTTGTGGATCGGGACATTTGGTGGTGGGATCGCTTCATTAAATCTACAGACTGGTATGATCAGGCGCTACCAGCGAAATGCCGCGACGCCACACAGTCTGTCGGACAACCGTGTTCTCTCAATTTATGTCGATGCACTGGGCGTTGTCTGGGTTGGCACCGATGGCGGTGGTTTGAACCGGTTTGACAAGGAAAATCAGAATTTCACAATCTTTAGCGAAAAAGATG
>QQUM01000786.1 GCA_008501545.1 Calditrichota bacterium | reverse complement strand
TAATTTTCTTTATAAAACTAAAGCATTTTTTGTGTGATGGTCACTTGGCATATAATTTGTATAATTCCCATCAAACACCAAGTACGCACATCGTTGAATTACATTTTCACAGGATTTACCATCATGTTATTATCCAACAGGATTACTGCTATAAGGGCAGTTAAGTGCATCATTATACTTTTGATCATTGGTACAACTTCCTTAATCGCTCAATCAGTTGTTGAAACAATACAAGTCACAGGCACAATTGAAGATATATCCTCCAACATCATAACAGTCAATGGAAATAAATATTTTATACGACACAATACAAAAATTTGCAGCCAAGCTTACAACCAAGTTAATGAGCATAGTTTACAGAAAAACAGCATGGTTGATTTAGCCTATTACAGGCTCGGAAAAATACAGGTCATTTCGACAATCAAACTACTTGATCTGGTTGGATCTGGCAACTACAAATCTTTCTCAGGACGAATAAATCGTACGCAAAACAAGGAGATTTATATCGGGCGACAAAAATTTTCCCTTGATGACTTTACTATAAAAATTGGTCTAAAACTCCAAAAAACAGATATAGAATCCTGGCAAAACTGTTTTGTTACCGTCACTGCTTTGAAAAATAAAGCCGGAGAATGGACCGCTGAAATCATCAGGGAAGGAATAACACCAAATCCTGCGCAACTTGCAAGATTTACAGAATAACATACAACTCATTTACTCAAAAGGTGGAAGTCTATGGATCAACAAATGCAAATTTCAATCGAACCGTACATTTGCTCACAAATCATAGATAAAAATTATGATTTGTTTACGGAAAACAAATGGGAGGACAATCAATTGCTTGGATTTCTTTCCATATACTTACCAGAGGTTGTGGAAGGGCATAAAAAAAAGGAACAACTGGAATAAAGCAATATATAAATGTTCCTCATGCGGGAAAGGAACGTACAAACTCATTGAGTAATAGTTCAAGGCTAATCCAAAACAACAAAACCACACCAATTGCAGCCACAATTATGGTAATAGCCTTATTACCTGACTCATCCACAATTTCAACAATTCCCTGATAAAAAAGATAAATTGCGTACGCTGCACCAAATATCACAAGCTGGCTGAAACCCGGGAACAGAAATAGTATTCCGGCAAGGCATACAGGAGTTGAACTGAAGGCAACAAGTTTGAAACTCCGATTTAGCGATATCGTTAAATTATGTTTTTCTATGGCTTTCTTGTTTATAAGGGCAAATATATAAAAAAATACAAGGACGAGCACATAAGTTGCAAGCCCATCCTTTAATCCCTGTTCTAATGGTATGCGAATAATGCTATTTGTATAGGGTAATGTATAACCAACCAAAGAAAAGCCTATAAATTTACATATGAGTGGCAGTGCGACCATGGGCAATACGTATTTGCGATATACATCAAGTATGCTGTTTGTGTCATGCGCGATCGTACGCCAGGAAACCTGAGTGTTGGTCAAGATTCCACCGGCATGATGAATAATAAAATTGAGGTATATCATTCCAATCGCCTTATTTTTTCGAGAACTTTGGGCAGGCATCTACCCAAACGTTATCCGTTCCGACCAACTCCCCTACCCTGTTTAAGAAATCTTGATTAGGACGAATTTTGTATTTTCTTGAAAGATAGAGTTGCTTGTTATCATCATCTAATTTAATTTGAAAATAAAGCCGGCAACTACCAGGATTGGCACGCAAGACTTGATTGAGACGAGAGTTGGCATCATTTTGAAGTTTCTCTATTTCAAAATTAATATAAAATCCTTTCGGCATCTCATGCCATGCATCTTTCAGGTCGAGAACACGATCAACAAGAATTTTCGGTTTTTCCTCTTCTCTCGCTGAAATTTTTCCCTGAACAACAATTATGCTGTCTGTTTTAATGAAATCACGATATTGCGCATATGTGTCGGCGAATGCCAGACATTCAATCGCACCACTAAAGTTTTCCAGGGTGATGAAACACATCGGGCGATTTCGGCGATCATAAATAATTTTTTCAGCTGAAACCATCCCGCATACAGAAACCTGCATACTGTCATTTTTAAGTTCTTCAATTTCGTTGATAGTATGTGTGCTAAACGACCGGATTTCGACACGATATGGGTCAAGAGGATGGCCTGATATATAAAAACCAAGGAGTTCTTTTTCCAGTGCCAGCTTTTTTTCAGAATCCCAATCTTCCAAGGCTTCCAGGGTTGGCATCATCGAATCCTGCATATCATCACCTTCAAACAGACTAACCTGGTTCTTTGCTTGTTCTTTCGCTAGATTATTTGAATATATTACTGCCGTTTCAATTGCCTGATAAAGTTGATTTCGGTTGCCTTCCAAAGAGTCCATCGCACCACATTTGACTAAACTTTCCAGTACTTTTTTGTTTGCCGCACGAAGATCAATGCGTTGGGTAAAATCAAATAGTGTTTTAAATGGACCATCCTTCTCCCGCGCCTGGACAATAGATTCAATCGCGCCAAGTCCAACATTTTTAATAGCACCAAGTCCGAATTGAATTTTCTCATCTACAACGGAAAAGCGGGCAATACTGATATTTACATCGGGAGGGAGAACTTCGATATTCATTGAACGGCATTCGTTAATAAAAAACACAATCCGATCAGAATTGCCCATTTCCGAGGTCATCGTCGCCGCCATAAATTCAGCAGGATAATGCGCTTTTAAATAGGCTGTTTGATACGCCAAATAGGAATAGCACACGGCGTGGCTTTTATTAAAGCCATAGCGTGCAAATTGTTCCATGGTATTAAAAATGCATTGGGATACCTTTTTATCACTCACCAGCTCGTAGGCACCACTGACAAATTCTTTTCCCATTTTTGCC
>QQUM01000692.1 GCA_008501545.1 Calditrichota bacterium | reverse complement strand
ATGTTACGGCGCTTGATGTCATTTTTCCAATATTTCATGGACCGCTCGGCGAGGATGGCACTGTGCAGGGATTGTTGAAGTTGGCGAACGTCCCTTTCGTCGGCGCCGGTGTTCTTGGTTCAGCCGTGGGGATGGCTAAAGCTATTATGAAGCGCCTGCTGCGCGATGCAGCGCTACCGATCGGTAAATTCATTACACTTCCTGCATATAAAAAATCGATGTTTTCGTTTGATGAAGTTGCAGAACAACTCGGAACGCCTGTATTCATTAAGCCGGCAAATATGGGGTCGTCCGTTGGTGTCCATCGTGCAGGGAACACAGATCAGTATCTGCGTGGTCTCGATGATGCCTTCAAATATGACACGAAAGTCGTTGTCGAAGAATTTATTGCAGGACGTGAAATTGAATGTGCTGTACTGGGCAATGAAGCCCCGGTTGCCTCCGTTGCCGGTGAAATTATTCCCCATCATGAATTTTATTCCTACGAAGCCAAATATATCGATGCCGATGGCGCAGTACTGCAAATTCCGGCTGAATTGTCTGCTGGGAAACAGAAAGAGGTGCAGGAACTGGCTATCGCTGCATTTCAATCACTCAATTGCGAAGGCATGGCGCGTGTGGATTTCTTCATGAAAGAGAATGGCGAAATCCTGATCAATGAAATCAACACCATACCCGGTTTCACCCGCATTAGCATGTACCCGAAATTATGGGAAGCAAGCGGTATTCCTTATGCTCAGCTGATCGAAAAATTGCTCAACCTGGCCATTGATCGTTTTGAACGGGAAAAAGTATTGCAAACGAATGTAAGTTTATAGAAAACTGATTTATTACACAGTTGACAATGACTGCACAACTCCATATCTTTTCGCCATGAAAACGAATGGTGGTCAATTCCTGCATTTTTCCCGCGTTCTGTTTTGGCGAACAATGGTTGCTGTCCTGGCAGCTCCATCCTATTTGCCTGCAAATCTTCATGACGACACACTTGCAGAACTATCAATTCCAAAGATTAAAACACACCTCGCTTACCTTGCCAGCGATCAGTTGGGTGGCCGTGCAACCGGCAGTATGGGTGCAAAATTAGCAGCGGATTACATTGCCGACCAATTATCCAAATCAAAAGTAAAACCATTTGGTGCGAAAAACTCCTATTTTCAAAATATCCCCATGCATGGCAGCAAGCCGCTCAAGGAATCGCGTTTGCGATTTTCAACCCGGGATGAAACGCGGACTTTTGAGCTCGGTCAGGACTACCTTTTGTATGATGCCGGTGCACCAACATATATCGCGGCTCCGCGGGAGATGGTCTTCGTCGGCTACGGGATTGTGGCGCCTGAATACGATTACAATGACTATTTAAGTGTTGATGTAGAAGGCAAAATCGTCGTTTTCATCAACGGAGAACCTATATCGGATGAGGAAGATTATTTTGCCGGTGCCCGCAACACCATTCACGCCAACGTCGATGTCAAACAACGGGTTGCATTGTCACGTGGCGCAATGGGCACAATTTTGCTTCCGAATCCCCGAACCGAAAAAAACATTCCCTGGCACTACTGGCAACAACAATTTGCCTTTGAGAATGTCTCGTTGCTTTACGCACGCGCCACCAATTTGAATATTTTGCTCAATCCACAAATGGCGACTGCATTGTTCAAAGGATCGCCGTTCGAATACCGCCACGTCGTCGATATGGTAAACGCAGATCTTCTTCAAAGCTTCAAAATGGCCGGAAAACTTGCCTTTAAAGGCGCTTTTAAAGAATGGGAATTCAGCGACCAAAATGTGATCGGAATAATTCCGGGTAGGGACAAAAAACTAAAAAATGAATATGTCATGGTATCTGCGCACTACGATCATCTGGGCATTGGACCTGCGGTTAACGGTGATTCCATTTACAATGGCTTTGGCGATAACGCCATCGGTGTTTCGGCAACATTGGAAATTGCAAGAGTGCTTGCCACAGCACCAAAACCACCGAAGCGTTCCGTCATTTTTCTGTTTACCACGGGCGAAGAGAGAGGACTGCTCGGCGCGACGTATTACATCGACCATCCACGTGTGCCGCTCTACAAAACATTCGTGTCCCTGAACATCGATGGCATAGCGATGTTTGATACGTTCAACGATTTTGTCGGTATCGGTGCAGAACATTCTACGCTTGAAAATGTGCTAAAAAATCTGGCAGATTCATTTTCATTGACATATTCCCGTGTTCCTGCAATTTTTGCCAATTCCAATGCATTTGGGCGGTCAGATCAAATCGTTTTTGCCCGCGAAGGGATTCCGGCTCTGGCATTGCTCGAGGGACTGAATTACAAACATTTCACATTCGAGCAAGGCCTGCTGCGATTTGTTGAATGGGGAGAAAAATACTACCACACCCCATTTGACGACTTGCAGCAACCGATCAATTATGACGCCGTCGAACAACATTGCGAACTGCTTGTTGCCCTTGTTTCCAAACTTGCAAATCAGGTAAAATCGATCGATTTTTATCCCAATTCACCATTTCTCAATGCCCGACTTCAATCTATCGCGGAAGAACGATGAACATCAATTTCAACAAAATTCGCCTCACCTTGTATGCCATCCTGTTTTTTTTGATGGCGGGCTGTTCGATGCAATTTGAACCGGAAAAAACTATTATTCGCATGAAAGGATCGGATACCCTGCTCCCGCTTGCAAAACGGTGGGCGGTTGCTTACATGCAGCAAAACCCCAATGTTTCCATCTATGTTGAGGGGGGTGGGACAGCAACCGGTGCACGCGCTTTGGCAGCTGGCACAGTTGAAATTTGCACCGCTTCACGCCCGCTGCGCGCCGAGGAAGTAAAGTCGATTGCAGAAAATCACGGCGCAATTGGATTCAGTT